>DAIDKG010000414.1 GCA_027450125.1 Bordetella sp.
CTGGACGTCTCGGTGCAGGCGCTCATCCTGAACCTGCTGCTGCGCCTGAACCGCGAACTGGGCATCGGCCTGGTCTTCATTTCACACGACCTGGCCGTGGTGCGCTACCTGTGCAACCGCGTCATGGTCATGCACCGCGGCGTGGTGGTCGAGTCCGGCGAAACCGAGCAGGTCTTCACGGCGCCGCGCCACGAATACACCCGCGCCCTAATCGCGGCGGTGCCGCCCGAAACGGGAACCGCCGTCTGGCCCCCTGCCCTGCCGGCCGCCGCGCCCTGATCCGCATCACGAGGTCCATCATGTCCGAGCCCCTGTCCATGCAGTCGCCCGATGCCGCCGGCGAATCGGTAGCCGGCCTGGTCCAGGCCGACCGCGTCCATCGCGACGTCTACCTCAGCGCGCGGGTCTATGCGCTCGAGCGCGAACGGCTGTGGAAGCGCGCCTGGGTCTTCCTGGGCCACGACAGCCTGGTGCCCAAGGCGGGCGACTACTACACCGCCGAGATCGCCGGCCAGTCGCTGGCCATGCTGCGCCAGGCGGACGGAACAGTGGCCGTGATGTTCAACCGCTGCGCCCACAAGGGCAGCCGCCTGCTGCACGAACGCCAGGGCAGCGCCGGGAAGTTCCTGCGCTGTCCCTACCACGCCTGGACCTACAAGCTCGACGGCAAGCTGATGTCCGTGCCGCTCAAGAACGACTACGAGGGCACCGGCATGTCGGCCAGTGCGTCGGGCCAGGGCCTGGCTGCGCCGGGCGGCGTGCGCAACTACAAGGGCTTCGTGTTCGTGCGCATCAGCGAGTCGGGCCCGGATTTCGACGGCTATTTCGGCTCCACCGCGCTTGCCACGCTGGACAATATGGTGGCGCGCTCGCCGCTGGGCGAGCTGGAAGTGGTGGGCGCACCGCTGCGCAACGTGATCCGCTGCAACTGGAAGATGTACCTGGAGAACATCAACGACACGGTGCACCCGATTTCCACGCACGAGTCGGCGGCCACCGCGGCTGCGGGCATCGGCAAGTCGCTGCCCGAAGGCGATGCCGGGACCTCGCTGGCCATGGAGCAACTGCTGCCCTTCGGCGCGGGCTACAGTTTTTATTCCGACATGGGCGCCAAGGTGCTGCCCAACGGGCACAGCGTGCTGGGAACCAAGGCCAGCATCCACACCGGGTACGCGCCCCTGCCCGAGTACGAGGCCGAACTGGCCGCGCTGTACGGCGCGGACCAGGCCCGAGCCCTGCTGGCTTTTTCGCCGCAGAACACGGTGCTCTACCCCAGCGCGGCCTTCAAGACCTCGCCGTCGCTGGTGCGCGTGCTGCGCCCGCTCGGCCCGGACCGCACGCTGGTCGAAGCCTGGGCCCTGGCCCCCAGGGGCGCCCCGCAGCGCCTGCGCCAGCGGGTGGCGTCCTATGCACGCCTGGTGTTCTCGCCCATGTCGGTGGTGGCGCACGACGACGTGCATCTGTTCGAAAGCCAGCAGATCGGCCTGGGCAGCGACGGCAACGAATGGGTGAGCCTGCACCGCGGCCACAAGGCCGACGAAGCGCAGACGCCTGAACTCGCGCTGGAAAACGGCAACAACGAAATCATGATGCGCAACCAGTATCGCGGCTGGCTGCGCCTGATGGATCCGGCCTGACGGATCCCGGCACAAGGATACGACGCCATGACGCAAGCCTACGCGGACGCGGACCTCGCCCGCCTGGTCTACCAGGAAGCCCGGCTCATCGACCAGGGCCGCTTTGAAGAATGGTACGGACTCTACGCCGACGACGGCCTGTACTGGATGCCGCTCACGCCCGGCCAGCAAGACGGCGCGGACGAGCCTGCCCTGATGTACGAAGACAAGATGCTGCTGCGCCTGCGCTTGGACCGCATGAAGGACCCTCGGGCGCATTCGCTGCATCCGGCCGTGCGCTGCCTGCATGTACTGCAGGCCCCCGAGGTGACCGGCCGGGACGCGGCAACCGGCCGCTACACGCTGAGCACGCCCTTCATCTACGTCGAAACGCAGGGCGACGCGCAGCACGTGCTGGCCGCAACGGCCGAGCACGTGCTCGGCCACACGCCGCAGGGCCTGCGCATCCAGACCAAGAAAGTCCTGCTGCTCAATTGCGATGCGGCGCTGCCCGCAATCCAGTTGCTGCCCTGAGACCCGCCGAGCCGGTTTGCAAGGCGGCGCCCGCCGCCGTAACGTAGGCTCTCCGACCAACTGAAGGAGCGGTTTCGATGGACCTGGATCTGGCTGGACTGGCCTCTCAGCTCGAGCACCTGCTCAGGCTGCGCAGCATTCCGTTCGGGATGAAGCTCTACGAAAGGCGCGAGGACATGCAGGCCGTCCCTCGCGTGCGCCGGCCCAAGGCCATCCACACCATGGACCAGATCGTCGGGCAGGCCGCCCGGCTGGGCTTCACGATCGGCGTCACCGCCGAGGATCTGGTGGGATCGCAATGCCGCGCGGTCGTCGGCCTGGGCAATGCCAAGGACGCCGAATGGGCCTCGGGTCGGCATATGGCGGGAGTCTGGTACGCCACGATCGAGGATTCGCGCGCCCACCAGGCCGCCATGGAATGCGTCGCGGACGGCAAATACGAGGCCCTGGTCGTGTCCCCGCTTGCCGCCGGCCGCATCGACCCGCAGATCGCCCTGTTCTACGCCACCCCCGGCGCCATGATGTATTTCATCAACGGGCTGCAATGGTCGGGGTACAAACGCTTTGACTGGAGTGTGGTGGGAGAATCGTCCTGCGCCGACTCCTGGGGCCGGGCGCTCAAGAGCGGCGCGCCCAGCCTGTCGATTCCCTGCTTTGCCGAGCGCAGGTACGGCGGCGTGCTGGACGACGAGATGCTGATGGCGCTGCCCCCGGCCATGCTGGCACAGGCCATCGCGGGCATGCAGGCCCTGGCCGGCAACGGTTTTCGCTATCCGTTCGCCCAATACGGCATCCAGCAGGACGTCCGGGCGGGGATGGCGGTGAGCTACCCGGGCAAATAAGGCCGCCCGGGATCGAGACAGGCGGACCAGAAAATGGCTATCCTTGCACATTTTCCCCAAATCTGCCCGGAGCCATGCCCCTGCCTGCGTACGCTGGCGACCCTCACGCCCACCCTTACGCCTCGCTCGATGCTGCGATCGAGATGGGTTTTCAGCAGAGCGTCGAACAATTTCGCAAGAACTTGCTGACCACGCCGCTGGGCTGGCTGTTCGTCGTCTGGCTGGCCTGGGACCGGATCGCCCAGCCCCTGCTGCTGAACTGGCTCATCCCGTTCGTGCTGGCCTGGACGGTGGGCCTGATCATACTCGGGCGCCTCACGCACAGACACATCACCGTCGCCCGTGACCGCTGGCTGCTGTATGCGGCCGCGGTGCTCGACGGCCTGGCCTGGGGTTCGAGCCTGCTCCTGCTGGCCAGGGACGAGCATCTTTATCTCGAGCTGATCGTGGTGCTGTGCGCCGTCACCGCGCTGGTGGCGCCCTCCTTCATCAGCCATGTCCGGGCCTACCGCTTCCACAGCCTGGCGATCTACGCCATGGTGTGTATCAACTGCGCCTACCGGCGCGACTATGCCCATGTCGACGCGCTGCAATTGCTGGCCGGCATGGCGCTATTCATGCTGCTCCTGCACACGCATACCCAGCGAACCTCGGCCCGTGTGCTCTACGGCCTGCAACTGCAGCTGGAGAACGCGCTGCTCGCCGACCAGCTGCGCGAAAGGCTGCGCGCGGCCAGGCACGACGCCACCACCGATCCGCTGACCGGCCTGGCCAACCGCCGCGTGCTCGACAGCGCCCTGGCCACCTGGCAAAGCCGCGTCGTGCACAGCGCGCGCCAGTTGTCGGTGCTGATGGTCGACATCGATCACTTCAAGCTGATCAACGACACTCACGGCCACGAGGTCGGCGACCGCGTGCTGCGGGCTTTCGCCGAGCACGTGCGCAGCCTGTTGCGCTCGCAGGACCTGTTCGCCCGGCATGGCGGCGAGGAGTTCGTCATCCTGCTGCCGGACACGCCGCTCGACGCGGCGGCCCAGGCCGGCGATCGCATCCGCGCCAGCCTCGAAAACACGCCGCTCATCAACGACCCTCCCGTGCGCATCACCGTATCGGTCGGCGTGGCCCAGCACCGCGAGAGCGAGTCGATCGACACCACCATGGCCCGGGCCGACGCCGCCGCCTACTCGGCCAAGCACCTGGGCCGCAACAAGGTGCACCTGGCTGCCTGAAAGCGCGTTGCGCCGTACCCGCAGACAGTGCCTTACAGCTGGGCCTGCATGTCCGCGCTGTAAAAACATACCGCATTGCGGCCTTGGGACTTGGCCTGGTACATGGCCAGGTCGGCTCTGCGCATCAGCTCGGCCATGTCCTCGCTTCGCCCCTGGAACAGGGTGACGCCGATGCTGGGCGTGCTGCGCACCTGCCGTCCATCCAGGTCGTAGGGCAGGTTCAAGGCCGAGAGCACCTTGTGCGCGACTATCCCTGCTTTCACGGCCGCTTCTTGCTGCCCACCGGCCAGGCCGTCGAGCACCACGACGAATTCGTCGCCGCCCAGGCGCGCGGCATCGTCGTTGCCCAGGCGCGATAGCGTGTCGCTGGTCCTCAGGCTCTCTCGCAGGCGCACGGCCACCTGCACCAGCAATTGATCGCCGCACTTGTGCCCCAGCGTGTCGTTGATCGTCTTGAAATTGTC
>DAIDKG010000415.1 GCA_027450125.1 Bordetella sp.
AAAGGGCGAGGACAAAGGCAAGTGGAACCTGAAGCAGCAGACGGCCGACGGCGCGGACATCGTTGCGCGGCTATCGCTGGTCGACGCGCACGACAAGGCCGTCGATGTGCTGTTTCCGTATTTCGGCAATCAACCGCACTCCCATTTCAACCACACCGGGCACGCCTCGACGCTGACGCGCCGCATCGGCGCGCGCAGCATGGCCACCCGCGAAGGGGAAATGCTGGTTGCCACCGTCTACGATCTGTTCGTCGCGAACTACGGCCTGGACCAGGGACTGGGCGGCAAGGACGTCGCCTCCAGCTATGACGACGACATGCCCTATACGCCCGCCTGGCAAGAGGCAATCACCGGAGTCAAGCGGGCGGACGTGATCGCGGTGGCGCGCCAGTTCGCCGAGAACGCGCACAAGACACAAGGCAAGTCGATGGTTATCATCGGCGCCGGAATCAACCATTGGTTCCACATGGATATGTCGTACCGCGCGATCATCAATATGCTGGTCATGTGCGGCTGCATCGGCAAATCGGGCGGCGGATGGTCGCATTATGTGGGCCAGGAAAAACTGCGGCCGCAAACGGGATGGACCGCGCTGGCGTTCGCGCGCGATTGGGGCCGCTCGCCGCGTCAGATGAACGCGACCTCGTTCTTCTATGCGCATACCGATCAATGGCGCTACGACACGATGAATCCGGGCTCGCTCCTGTCGCCGCTGGCCGACAAGACGCAATTCCACGGCCTGACCATCGATTACAACGTGCGCGCCGAGCGCATGGGCTGGCAGCCTTCGGCACCGCAGCTGAACCACAACCCGCTGGACGTGGGGCGCGCATGCGGTCAGGCGGATGTCGCGCAGACCGTGGTGGCGCAGCTCAAGGCGGGCACGCTTCAGATGTCGTGCGAAGACCCGGACAATCCGGACAACTTTCCGCGCAATATGTTCGTGTGGCGTTCGAACCTGCTGGGCTCCTCGGGCAAAGGACACGAGTACTTTCTCAAGCATCTGCTGGGCACGACGCACGGCGTGCAGGGCGAGGAGGTCGGCGCGAACGGCGGCCCCAAACCCGAGGAAGTGGTCTGGCGCGACGCTGCCCCGCGCGGCAAGCTGGACCTGCTCGTCACGCTCGATTTTCGTATGTCCACCACCTGCATGTATTCCGATATCGTCCTGCCGACCGCGAGCTGGTACGAGAAGGACGATATGAACACGTCCGACATGCATCCCTTCATCCATCCGCTGTCCGCGGCCGTAGATCCGGTCTGGCAGTCCCGCAGCGACTGGGAGATATTCAAGGGCATCGCCAGGCGGTTCTCCCAACTGTGCGACGGGCACCTGGGCGTGGAGCACGATGTGGTGCTCTCGCCCATCGAGCACGATACCCCCAGGGAACTGGCTCAGCCCTACGAGGTGCGCGACTGGAAGCGCGGCGAGTGCGAACCTGTTCCGGGCAAGACCATGCCGGCCATAGTGTCGGTGGAACGCGACTACCCGGCGACCTACGAGCGCTACACCTCGCTCGGGCCCCTGATGGAAAAACTCGGCAATGGCGGCAAGGGCATCGCGTGGGATACGCGCGAGGAAGTGAAACTGCTGGGCGACTTGAACCGCCGCGTGCCTGACCAGGGCGGCGGTCGACCGCGCATCGAGTCCGCGATCGATGCCGCAGAGACCATCCTGACGCTGGCGCCGGAAACCAACGGCGCCGTCGCGGTCAAAGCCTGGAATGCGCTGTCGGCGCTGACGGGCATCGACCATGCGCACCTAGCGCGGGCGCGCGAGGACGAGAAGATCCGCTTTCGCGACATACAGGCCCAGCCGCGCAAGATCATTTCGTCTCCGACCTGGAGCGGCATCGAGTCCGAGCACGTGTCCTACAGTGCGGGCTATACCAATGTGCACGAATTGATCCCCTGGCGCACCTTGAGCGGACGCCAGCAGCTTTATCAGGATCACGCATGGATGCGCGCCTTCGGCGAATCGCTGTGCGTCTACAAGCCGCCGATCGACACGGGAAGCCACGCTCACATGCTCGGCCAGCGCCCGAACGGCAATCCCGAGATCGCGCTGAACTTTCTCACGCCGCACCAGAAGTGGGGTATACACAGCACCTATACCGACAATCTGCTCATGCTGACCCTGTCGCGCGGCGGCCCCATTGTGTGGATATCCGAGAAAGACGCAGCCCAGATCCAGGTGGTCGACAACGATTGGATCGAGTGTTTCAACTCGAACGGCGCGCTGTGCGCACGGGCGGTGGTCAGCCAGCGCATTCCGCGCGGCATGGTGATGATGTACCACGCGCAGGAAAAGATCGTGAACGTTCCGGGTTCGGAAATCACCGGTACGCGCGGCGGCATCCACAACTCCGTCACGCGCGTGGTGCTCAATCCCACCCACATGATCGGCGGCTATGCGCAGCTGGCCTATGGTTTCAACTACTACGGTACCGTCGGATCGAACCGCGACGAATTTCTGGTCGTGCGCAAGATGAGCCGTGTGGATTGGCTCGACGGCGAAACTGCCCCGGCAGGCGCCGAATCCGTACATGAGCTCGGCAAAGGAGAGATCCGATGAAAGTGCGCGCCCAAATCGCGATGGTCCTGAACCTGGACAAGTGCATCGGCTGCCATACTTGCTCTGTCACCTGCAAGAACGTCTGGACCAGCCGCGAAGGCATGGAGTACGCCTGGTTCAACAATGTCGAGACCAAGCCCGGCATCGGCTATCCCAAGGACTGGGAAAACCAGGACCGCTGGAACGGCGGCTGGACCCGCAAGCCCGACGGCAGGATCGAGCCGCGGCAGGGCGGAAAGTGGCGCCTGCTCGCCAGGATATTCGCAAATCCGAATCTGCCCCAGATCGACGATTACTACGAGCCGTTCACCTTCGACTATGCACACCTGCAGAATGCGGGCGATGCGCGCGCGGTTCCGGTGGCCCGGCCTCGCTCGCTGATCAGCGGCGAGCGCCTCGAAAAAATCGAATGGGGACCGAACTGGGAGGAAATCCTGGGCGGCGAGTTCGAGAAGCGGTCGAAAGACTACAACTTCGAGAACGTGCAGAAGGAAATCTACGGCGAATTCGAAAACACCTTCATGATGTACCTGCCGCGCCTATGCGAACACTGCCTGAACCCTGCGTGCGTCGCCTCGTGCCCGTCGGGCTCGATCTACAAGCGCGAGGAGGACGGCATCGTCCTGATCGACCAGGACAAATGCCGGGGCTGGCGCATGTGCGTATCCGGCTGCCCTTACAAGAAAATCTACTACAACTGGCAGAGCGGCAAGGCAGAGAAATGCATCTTCTGCTATCCGCGCATCGAATCCGGTCAGCCGACGGTCTGTTCGGAGACCTGTGTCGGGCGCATCCGCTATCTGGGCGTATTGCTCTACGATGCCGATCGCATCCAGGAGGCGGCCGGCGTCGAGCAGGAAGCCGACTTGTACGAAGCTCAGCTTTCAGTGTTCCTCGATCCGTTCGATCCCGAGGTGATAGCCCAGGCGCAGCGCGATGGCGTGCCCGAGGCATGGATAGACGGCGCCCAGCGCTCGCCTGTCTACAAAATGGCCATCGACTGGAAGATCGCTTTCCCCTTGCATCCGGAATATCGCACGCTGCCTATGGTCTGGTATGTGCCGCCGC
>DAIDKG010000416.1 GCA_027450125.1 Bordetella sp.
CATGGACAAGGCGCGCCCGTGTTCGGCGGCGATCATGCCGAAGACGCGCTCGCGCAGGCCGCGCCGCGGCACCAGTTCGGCATAGCGCGCGCCGATGGCCAGGTCGGATTTGGCCAGCACCATTTCCATGTTCGACAGCAAGGTGCGCATGGCGGGCCAGTTGGCCGCCATCTCGCGCAGCAGGGCCAGGCGCGCCTTCTTCGAGCGCGGCGCGTCCGGCGCGCCTTCTTCCAGGTAGCGTTCCACGGCCGAACCCACGCCGTACCAGCCGGTGATCATGAGCCGGCATTGCGCCCACGAGAAACCCCAGGGGATGGCGCGCAGGTCTTCGATGCGCTGGCTGGGCTTGCGCGAGGAGGGGCGCGAGCCGATGTTCAATCCGGCGATTTCGTTCACAGGCGTGGACATGAAGAAATAGTCCGCGAAGTTGGGCGTCTCGTAGACCAGGCCGCGATAGGCGCGTTGGGCCTGCGCGGAAAGAAAGGACATGGCCGGACCGTAGTCGTCGACGCGGTCCGCCTCGGCCTGTGCGGCCTCCTGGCGCGGCGCGAGCGAGGATTCGAGCGTGGCGGTCAGTAGCAGCTCCAGGTTGCGGCGTCCGATCTCGGCGTCCTTGTATTTGCTCTGGATGATTTCGCCTTGCTCGGTCAGGCGCAACTGGCCGGCCACGGTGCCCGGAGGCTGCGCCAGGATGGCATCGAAGCTCGATCCGCCGCCTCGGCCCACCGTGCCGCCGCGGCCATGGAACAGGCGCAGGCGCACGCCGCGCGCGCTGAACACGTCGACCAGCGCGCGTTCGGCGTGGTAGAGGGTCCAGTTCGACGTGAGAAAGCCGCCGTCCTTGTTGCTGTCGGAATAGCCCAGCATGACTTCCTGCGTGCCGTCCTGCGCGTGTTGCACGCGCGCGCGGACCTCGGGCAGGTCCAGCCAGGCAGCCATGATGCCGGGCCCGCGCTCCAGATCGGGGATGGTTTCGAAAAGCGGCACCACCATCAGGCCGCCGAGCGCCGGGCCGGCGCCGGGTTCGTCGGCCGTATCGGCCAGCATGCCGGCTTCCTTTTGCAGCACCATCACTTCGAGCATGTCGCTGAGCGTCTCGGTGTGGGAGATGATGATCTGGCGCACGGCGTCCTTGCCGTGGCGCGCGCGGCAGGCGGCAGCCATGCGCAGGATGCCCAGTTCGCGCGCGGTTTCCTCGCCGTAGGCGATCCAGGGCGAGGCCAGCGGACGGGCGTGGGCCAGCTCGCCGCGCAACAGGGCCACGCGCTCGTCCTCGCCCAGCGCGGCGTAGTCCAGCGGCTTGCCGTCCAGGCAGATGCCGGCGCGCGCGAAAAGCTCTGCCAGCACGCGTTCGTGCACGTCCGAGCTTTGGCGCAAGTCGACCGTGGCCAGGTGAAAGCCGAACACCGCCACGGACTGCTGCAGTCCGGCCAGGCGCAGGTGCGCGATGGGCGCGCCGTGGTTGCCGGCCAGCGACTCGGCCACCACCGCGAGGTCGCGCGCGAAATCGGCCGGATCGGCGTAAGGGGCGGCTTCGTAGGTCCGGCGCTGCGCGAGCGATTCGCCGGTCAGCTTGCGTGCGGTGGCGGCCAGGCGCGCGTAGACCTGGACCAGGGTGCGGCGATAGGGTTCGTCCTGCCGGTGCTGCGAGTCGTCGCCGCTGGCGTCGGACTGCGCCTGCAGTTCGGGCGATACGGGGGCCAGCAGCGAGCTGATCGACAGCTCGGCGCCCAGGGCATGGATTTCCTGCAGATAGTGCTCCAGCAGGACCGAGCCCTGGCGGCGCAGCGCGCGATCCAGCGTGCCGGCATCCACATTGGGGTTGCCGTCGCGGTCGCCGCCTATCCAGCTGCCCATGCGCAGGAAAGGTTCCATGGGTGGGGGCGGCGGATCGAAGGGCCTGGCGCCCGGGCGCAGCAGCCGGTCCAGGTCGGCGTACAGTCGCGGAATGACGGAAAGAAACGTGCTGCGGTAGTAGGACAGGGCGTTGTCGATCTCGTCCGCCACGGTCAGGCGCGTGGCGCGCAGCATGCGGGTTTGCCACAGGGTGGCGATGCGGCCCAGCAGCTCCTGCGCTACCTGCGCCTGTTCATCTTCGGTCAGAGGCTGTTCGCGCCGCATCAGCAGGGCGCTGATGGCCTGGTGCAGGTCCAGCGTGCTTTTGCGCTGCACTTCGGTGGGGTGCGCGGTGAGGACGGGCACGATGCACGCGTCAGTCAGCAGGCGCCGGATCTGCGCGGCGGAAATGCCGCGCGCCTTCAGGCGCGCCAGCGTGTCGCGCAGGCTGCCGCGTGCCGGCGCGTCGCCGCGCAAGGTCTGCTCGCGCTGCTGGCGGGCCTGGTCGCGATCGTCGGCGATGTTCCACAGGTGCAGGAAGTAACTGAAAGCGCGCGCCACGTCGTTGGGGTTGCTGCCGCGCAGGCGGCGCACATTGTCCTGCAAGAGCTTGCCGTCCTCGGGACGGCCTTCGCGGCGAAAGCGCACCGCCGTGCGGCGCAGGGTTTCGATCGTGTCGAAGACCTGTTTGCCCTCGCAGGCCGTGATGACGTCTCCGAGCAGTGCGCCGACCAGGCGGATGGTGTGTCGCAGGGATGCGTCGGCGCGAGGGAGTTCGGTCGTCATGAGGCGTTCCATCGGATGAGGGCTTTAGGGGGGCAGCCCATTGTACGCATGCGGTTTGCCGGTCTTTATATGTAGCGCGCGGGTCTTATGCGCTACATTTCCTGCATGAGTAATATCGATTTTTCTTCCGCCGTCGCCCCGACGCCGCGACAGGCTCTGGTGCTCTTCTCGGGCGGGCAGGACTCCGCGACCTGCCTGGCCTGGGCCCTGGCGCGCTACGACCGCGTCGAGACCGTGGCCTTCGATTACGGCCAGCGCCATCGCATCGAGCTCGATGCGCGCCTGCACGTGCTGCGCGAGTTGCGCGCGTCGTTTCCCCAATGGTCGGCCCGCCTGGGCGAGGACCATCTGCTGGACCTGAAGGTGCTGGGCCAGGTGGGCGATACCGCGATGACGTCCGATCGCGCGATCGAGATGCAGGCCAACGGCCTGCCCAATACCTTCGTGCCGGGCCGCAATCTGCTGTTTCTGACCCTGGCCGCGGCGCTGGGCTACCGGCGCCAGCTGGAGGTGCTGGTGGGCGGCATGTGCGAGACGGATTTCTCGGGCTATCCGGATTGCCGCGACGACACGATCAAATCGCAGCAGGTGACGCTGAGCCTGGGACTGGGCACGCGCGTAGTGATCGAGACGCCGCTGATGTGGCGCGACAAGGCCGCGACGTGGCAGTTGGCGCGCGACCTGGGCGGCGACGCGCTGGTCGATCTCATCGTCGAGTACAGCCACACGTGCTACCTGGGCGAGCGCGGCGCGCGCCACGATTGGGGCTATGGCTGCGGAACATGTCCCGCCTGCGCGTTGCGCGCGGCGGGGTGGATGCGCTGGAAAGCGGACTGACTGCGCAGGCCCGGAAGTACAGCCGGCAAGACGCCGGCCCCGGGTCGCCGCTTCACGCCCGCGTGGGTGGCGTATGTTCCGCCTCGCCCAGCTCGCGCTGCATCAGCACCGTGTCGCGCCATTGCCCGTGCTTGAACCCCACGGACCGCAGCGTGCCCACCGGCCGAAAGCCGAAGCGCGCGTGCAGCGCCAGCGAGGCCGCGTTGGCGCTGTCGCCCACCACCGCCAGCATCTGCCGCCAGCCGCCCGCCGTGCAGCGCGCGATCAGCTCGGCCATGAGCTTGCCGCCGATGCCGTGGCCGGCCCAGCCGTCTTCCAGATAAACCGAATCTTCGACCGTGTGCCGGTAGGCCGGGCGCGGGCGGTAGGGCGTGGCATAGGCGTAGCCGCGCACCACGCCGTCGATCTCGGCCACGATATAGGGCATGCCGTTGGCCACGACGCCGGCGCGTCGCTCGCGCATCTGCTCGACGGTGGGCGGCTCCAGCTCGAAGGAAGCTGTGCCGTGCAGCACGTGATGGGCGTAGATGTTCTGGATCGCGGGGATGTCGCCTTCCAGGGCGTCGCGGATGAGTACGGCTGCGGTGTTCATGAGAAAGCGAAGAAGAATCGGATCGGAAGCGCACTAGTGTGCGCTGCCTCGCTCAATAAGAGAAGGTTCTGAATCTTCTGCGTATGATAAGGAAAAATTTTATGGAGCACGGTGCGGCGCATGGCGCATGCGCCGGGGTGCACAGCGGGATATGCGCGGCCTCAACCTGGATCATCTGCGGATCTTTCCCGACGTCATCGAGCTGGGCGGCTTTTCGGCCGCGGCCGAGCGCCACGGCCTGTCGCAGCCCCGCGGTGAGCCAGCAGTTGCGCCAGCTCGAACGGCGCTACGGCCTGCGCCTGGCCGAGCCGGCGCGCATTGCGTTCCGGCGTATTATTGAAGGCTCCCTTCATCACAATATCGCCCGGCACAGGCCCGGCCTGCACCTGGGCGCAACCTCGACGAGACAGCCATGCCGCACTACCGATCCCGCACATCCACCCACGGCCGCAACATGGCGGGGGCGCGCGCGTTGTGGCGCGCCACCGGCATGCAGGACGGGGACTTTGGCAAGCCGATCATTGCGGTGGTCAACTCGTTCACGCAGTTC
>DAIDKG010000417.1 GCA_027450125.1 Bordetella sp.
CAACGACATCGAATTCGTGCTTTACCACAGCGACAACGTCGAAGCCTCGGGCTTCGTGCAGCACCTGAAGTTGCCGCATTACGTGGACTTCCAGGCCGAGCTCGCGCTGCTGCGCCGCATACATGCCGAGCACGCCGGCACGGCGAGGGACGGGGATGCGGCTACCCCCCACGAAACCGCCGACGAGGCCTGAGACATGAACGAACCCGACCGCGCGCAATCCGATCGCGACGAACACTACAACTTCGGCTACCTGGACGAATCGACCAAGCGCATGGTGCGCCGCGCCCTGCTCAAGGCCGTCGCCATTCCCGGCTACCAGGTGCCCTTCGGCAGCCGCGAGATGCCTTTGCCCTATGGCTGGGGCACGGGCGGCATCCAGGTCACCGCATCGATCATTGGTCCGGACGACGTGCTCAAGGTCATAGACCAGGGCTCGGACGACACGACCAACGCCATCAATATCCGCCGTTTCTTCGGCCGCGTGACCGGCGTGCGCACGACCGAGTCCACCCGGCAGGCGACGCTCATCCAGACGCGGCACCGCATCCCCGAGACGCCGCTGGCCGAAGGCCAGGTGATGGTGTTCCAGGTGCCCATCTCGGAACCGCTGCGCTGGCTCGAACCCAGCGAGGTCGAGACCCGCACCATGCATGCGCTGGCAGAATACGGCTCCATGCACGTCAAGCTGTACGAGGACATCGCGCGCTACGGCCACATCGCCACCGCGTACGACTATCCGGTGGTCGTCAACGACCGCTACATGATGCGCCCCTCGCCCATACCCAAGTTCGACAACCCCAAGCTCGATCGCAGCCCGGCGCTGATGCTGTTCGGCGCTGGCCGCGAAAAGCGCGTGTATGCCGTGCCGCCCTATACCCGAGTCAAGAGCCTGGACTTCGAGGACCACCCCTTCACCATCGAGAAGTGGTCGGAATGCTGCAGCCTGTGCGGTTCGGGCAGCAGCTTTCTCGACGAGATCATCGTCGACGACCAGGGCACGCGCCACTTCGTGTGCTCGGACACCGAATACTGCGCCGTACACCAGGCCGAGCAGGCCACGGCCAAGGCCAAGGGAGACCGGACATGAACGCCGCGCCGCTGCTTTCGGCACGCGACCTCACCTACACCTGGGACGGCCTGCACGGCTGCCGGGATGTGAGCTTCGATCTCTATCCCGGCGAAGTGCTGTGCGTGGTGGGCGAGTCCGGTTCGGGCAAATCCACCCTGCTGTCGGCCGTCTCAGGCCAGATGGAGCCCCAGGCGGGCAGCGTCTGGTACGACACCCGCGAGGACGGACTGGTCGACCTGCAGACGCTGTCGGCCGCGCGCCGCCGCGTGCTGTCGCGCACCGACTGGGGCTTCGTGCGCCAGCACGCCCGCGACGGCCTGCGCATGCAGGTCAGTGCCGGCGCCAATATCGCCGAGCGCCTGATGGCCATCGGCAACCGTAACTATGCCGATCTGCGCGGCACCGCCGGCGACTGGCTGCAGAAGATGGAAATCGACCAGGGTCGTCTGGACGACGCACCGGAGTCGTTCTCGGGCGGCATGCAGCAGCGCCTGCAGATCGCACGCAACCTGGTCACGCATCCGCGCATGATGTTCATGGACGAACCCACCGCCTCGCTGGACGTGTCGGTGCAGGCGCGCCTGCTGGATCTGCTGCGCCAGTTGGTCACCGACTTGCACCTGGCCGCCATCGTCGTCACCCACGACCTGGCTGTGGCGCGCCTGCTGGCGCAGCGCACGCTGGTCATGAAGGGCGGCAAGGTGGTCGAGAGCGGACTTACCGACCAGATCCTGGACGATCCGCAGCACCCCTATACCCAATTGCTGGTGTCCTCGATTCTGCAGAGTTGAGATGACCTTCCCTACACTCACTACGTTCGTTGCCCGCCAGCCAGGGTTGCGCCTGCCTCGGGTGGCCGGGTGAAGACTGATATGACCAATACTCCCATGATAGAAGTGCGCGGCCTGCACAAACTGTTCACCCTGCACAACCAGGGCGGCATCCGCCTGCCCGTGCTCGAAGACGTGCACTTCGATGCCGGCCCCGGCGACTGCCTGGTGCTGGCCGGTCCGTCGGGCGCGGGCAAGAGCACGCTGCTGCGCTGCCTCTACGGCAACTACCTGCCGACCGAGGGCAGCATCCGGATGCGCCAGGGTGTGCAATGGGTGGACATCGCCCAGGCCACGGAACAGCAGATCCTGGCCCTGCGCCGCCAAACCGTCGCCTACGTCAGCCAGTTCCTGCGCGTGATTCCGCGCGTTTCGACGCTGGATGTCGTGGCCGAGCCCCTGCGCCAGCGCGGCGTGCCCGCCGAGCCGGCGCGCGACCGGGCCGCCGAGCTGCTCACACGCCTGAATGTGCCCGAACGCCTCTGGAGCCTGGCGCCCGCCACATTCTCCGGCGGCGAGCAGCAGCGCGTGAACATCGCGCGCGGCCTGATAGGCGGCCACCCCATCCTGCTCCTGGACGAACCCACCGCTTCGCTGGACGCCGACAACCGCGCCGTGGTGATCGAACTCATCCGCGAAGCCCGTGCCGACTGCCGCTGCCTGATCGGCATCTTCCACGACGAAGCCGCGCGCGACGCAGTCGCCACCCGGCTCCTGCCCTTGCAAGCCGCCGCGCCCGCCATGGCCGCAGCGCGCTGACCCGGAGTCCCCACCCATGCACGCCACTTACATCACCCGCGCCCGCGTCGTCCTGCCCGACACGGTCCTGGAAAACAGCGCCGTCCTGATCGAGGACGGCCTCATCGCCGCGATCGAGCCGGCCGGCAGCCACCGCGCGCAGGTCGTGGACCTGCAGGGCCAGTGGCTCATGCCAGGCCTGGTCGACCTGCACTGCGACGCCATCGAGAAGGAGACCGAGCCGCGCGCGAGCGTGCTGTTCCCGCTGGACTTCGCCCTGGCCCAGGTCGATCGCCGCAACGCCATGTCGGGCATTACCACGCCCTACCACGCCCTGTCCTTCTCCAACAAGGAATGGGGCGTGCGCAACAACGAGACGGCCGCCGAACTGGCGCGCGCCATCCATGCCTTGGGCAAGCAGGGCCTGGTCGACAACCGCGTGCATCTGCGCTATGAAATCACCGACCCCAAGGCGCTACCGCTGATCGAGGCACTGATCGACGCGGGCGCGGTGGACATGGTTTCGGTCATGGACCACTCACCCGGCCAGGGGCAGTTCAAGTCGCTGGAGTCCTATCTGCAATACATGATGGGCAATCACGGCATGGACCGGGCCCAGGCCGAGCAAGCCGCGCAGATCAAGCTCGATGGGGCCCAGGGCGCCGTCGAGCGCGTTGAGCGCCTGATCGCCCATGCGCGGCGCGCGGGCGTGGCCACGGCCAGCCACGACGACGACTCGGTGCAGCGCATCGACGCCCTGCGCAAGCTGGGCGTGGCCATCAGCGAGTTCCCCATCAACCTGGACACGGCCAAGGCTGCCGCGTCCTGTGGCCTGGCCACCATCCTGGGCGCGCCCAATGTGCTGCGCGGCGGCAGCCAGAGCGGATCGATGCGCGCCATCGACGGCATCCGCGCCGGCGTGACCCGCTGCCTGTGCTCGGACTACCAGCCTTCCACGCTGATGGCCGCGGTGTTCACGGTGCTGGAGCAGTCGGACCTGACCATGCCGCAGGCCGCGGCCCTGGTCACGTGCAATCCGGCGCAGGCTGCAGGCCTTGCCGACCGCGGGCGCATCCAGGTGGGTCTGCGCGCCGATCTGACCGCCGTGGGCAGGCAGGGGCGACTGCCGCAGCCAAGCCATGTCTGGTCGGCGGGCCGGCTGGTGTGCGCCACCCGCTATCCGTAGAGGCAGGCGCAGACGCGGCGGACGGCTCAAGAACCCCAACGCCGCGATCGGCGCAAAACGCCGATCAACGCTCCGCGTAGCGCTGCTCCAGCTCGTCGTAGAGATCCTTGCTGACCAGGCGCTGGCGTTCGTTGAAAGGCGCCAGCAGGTTGGGATCCTCGTCGAGCTTGCCGTCGCGGCGCAAGGTCGACAGCGCCTTCTGCATGCCCAGCACCGCCCCCTGCAGGGCCGCGTTGGCGTACAGCACCAGGCTGTAGCCCTGCCTGCCCAGCTCATCGGCAGTCATGGTGGGCGTCTTGCCGCCGACCACGATGTTGATGAGCAGCGGATGGTCAAGCCGCCGGGGGATCTCCCGGATCTCCTCGGCCGTGGTCATGGCCTCGACGAAGAGGATGTCGGCGCCCGCCTCCGCAAAGCGCGCAGCCCGCTCGATGGCGCCCTCGAATCCTTCCACCGCCCGCGCGTCGGTGCGCGCGATGATCTGGAAGTCGGCGTCGCGTCGTGCATCGGTGGCGGCGCGGATCTTGTCGAGCATCTCGGACAGCGGCGCCACCGCCTTGCCGGCGAAGTGGCCGCAGCGCTTGGGAAAGACCTGGTCCTCGAGCTGGATGGCGTCGGCGCCGGCGCGCTCTAGCGCACGCACGGTATGCCACACGTTGACCGCGTTGCCAAAGCCCGTGTCGGCATCGACGATGAGCGGCAGGTCGACCGCATCGCGAATGCGCGAGGTGGCGTCGGCCACGTCGCGCAGGCCGATGATGCCCAGGTCGGGCACGCCGTAGTGCATATTGGTCAGCCCGGCGCCCGTGAGATAGACGGCCTCGAAACCCTGGTCCGCGACCACCTTGGCGCTCATGGCGTTGAACGCCCCGGCCACGATCATGCCGTTGCGCCGCGCCACCTGCTCGCGCAGGATTTTCTTCGTCGACTTGCTCATTGCGATGTCTCCTTATGCCTGGGCCGGGATCACTTCTTCTTGGCTACCGCCTTCCTGACCACCGGATGATGGACCGGCACGGGATGATGGGCAACGGCCGGCACGCCGCCGGCCAGCGAGTGCGCCTGCATGGCGGCCAGTTCCAGCGCGGCCATCGGCGTCATCTTGTCGGCGAAGGCCTGATCCAGCGCATTGGCGAAAACGGCCTGGATGCGGTCGTAATGGTTGAGACGGAAGCCGCGGTTGATCGGCGACTCGGGGCCGCTCATGGATGCGATCACCGCCTGGGCGCCGGGTATGCGGTTGTAGTACGACACGTCCGAGGCGCGGAAGGCGGCCTCGGTCAACGGCAGGTAGCCGGTATGCTGGGTCCATTGGGCAGCAATGACAGGCTTGGACAGCCAGGCCAGGAACTGGGCCGTGGCCTTGTCCTGGTCGACCGGATGGCCCTCTGTGGCCCACAGGGCCGCGCCACTCACGAAGGGGCGGCCCGGCGAGGACGTGGCCTGCGGGTAGTAAGGCAGGGGCGCCACGCCGAAATTCAGGCCGCGCACGGCCTGGAAGTCGCCCATCGCGCCCGAGCTGCTGAGCAGAATGCCGCACTCGCCGCTGGCGAAGGCGGCGTCGGAACTGCGGTCGTTGCTGTGCTTGGGATACATCTGCGAGTCGACCCAGCTCACCATCAGCGACAGGTGCCGCATGTAGAGCATGTCGAACTGCATGGTGGGCGCGGCCTTGCTGGGGGCCAGCCCGTTCTCGTTGCTGGTGAGCGCCTGGTTGTTAACCGGAGCCAGGTTCTCGATCTGCACCATCACGTCCTGGCTGGTGGCAAACGGGCAGTCCATCCTGGCCTGGTCGCGAACCTTGAGGACCTGGTTCTGCAGGTCGGCCCAGGTGCGCGCGGGCTGCTTGGGATCCAGGCCGGCCTTCTTGTAGTCGTCGATGTTGTAGAACATCAGCGGAATCTCGGCCATCCACGGAAAGGCAAGCAGACGGCCCCTGCTGTCGTGCACGAAGCTGGTCGTGGCGGGCAGGTACCACTTGGCATCCTTGATGGGATACCTGGCCAGCAGTTCATACAGCGGCTTGATGGCGGCGTGCTCGGCAACCACTTCCGGGGAGTGGTTGTCGGCCAGTTCCATGAGGTTGGGGGCCTGCTTGTCGCGGATGGCCGTCTCGGCCGCCTGCTTGAGCGCAGCTTCCGAGACGAAGGCACGCAGGTTCACCTCGACCCCGCTTTGCTCCTTGTTGTATTGACTGACGAGCTTCTCGAACTCGGACTTGTTTGCGCCGGTGAGCGTGTGCCAGACCTGGATCTGGGTGCTCGCCTGGGCGGCGAAAGGAGCCAGGGCAGCCAGCGCGGCACCGGCCAGCCATGCGCGCGAGGCGCGGGGGAACTGCGATGTCTTCATGATACCTACAGACCTATGAAAGGGAAGTCGGGTTCGGGCGTGCGACCGCTGATCAGGTCGGCCAGAACCCGTCCGGAACCGGCGCCCATCGTCCAACCCAGCGTACCGTGGCCCGTGTTGAGGAACAGGTTGGAGATGTGGGTACGGCCGATGATGGGCACGTTGGAGGGGGTGGACGGACGCAGGCCCGACCAGTAGCTGACGTTCTCGAAATCGAGCGCGTCGGGGAAGAGTTCGCGGGCAAGCCGGGTCATGGCCTCGCAGCGGGTGGTGTTCAGGCCGCGGCCGTAGCCGGCCAGTTCGGCGGTGCCGGCCATGCGCAGGCGGTCGCCAAGGCGCGAAAACACCACCTTGTAGCTGCTGTCGGTCAGGCTGACCACGGGTGTGCGCTGAGGGTCCAGCACCGGAAAGGTAGCCGAGTATCCCTTGGCCGGATACACATTGCACGGCACACCCAGCGGACGCACCAGATGCGGCGTGTGGCTGCCCAGGGCCGCGACGTAGGCATCGGCCTTGATCTGCCCGTAGAGGCCGTCGGCGTCGATGATTTCGGCTGCCTGCACCTGTCCGCCGGCGGCGAGCAGCCGCGTGACCTGGGTGTCGAAATGGAACTGCACGCCAGCCGCCTCGCAGCGCCGGGCCAGCTCGACAGTAAAGAGATGGACGTCGCCGGTCTCGTCATCGGGCGTGTAGTCCCCGCCCACGATCCGGGCGCGATGCGCCGCCAGGGCCGGTTCGATGGCAACGACTTCGTCGGCGCTGACGATGCGGCGCTCCACGCCGAAATCGCGCATCAGGCCGGCGGCGCGCTGCGAGCCCTCGAACTCCTGCGGATCGCGGTAGAAGTTGAGGATGCCGCGCTCCAGATGGTTGTATTCGATGCCCAGTTCGCGGCGCATGCCTTGCAAGGTGGTACGGCTGTATTCGGCCAGGCGCACCATGGCGCGGATGTTTGGGGCCAGGCGCGAAGGCAGGCACTCGCGCAGGAAGGCCAGGCCCCAGGCCCATTGGCGCCAGTCCAGCTGCGGACGGAACAGCAGCGGCGAATCGTCGTGGAACATCCACTTGAGCAGCTTGAGCGGCGCCTGCGGATTGGCCCAGGGTTCGGCATAGGACACGGAGATCTGCGCTCCGTTGGCCAGGCTGGTCTCGCGCGCCGGGCCGCTGCAGCGATCGACCACCACCACGTCGTGGCCC
The DNA here is from genome assembly GCA_027450125.1 of Bordetella sp. GTDB lineage: Bacteria > Pseudomonadota > Gammaproteobacteria > Burkholderiales > Burkholderiaceae_B > Bordetella. The sequence continues at coordinate 7,373 of DAIDKG010000417.1, forward strand.
GCCTGCCTGAGCCACCAGGCGCTGGCCACGCCGATGATGCCACTGCCGAAAATCGCGACTTTCATGTTGGCTTGTCCTTTTGCTCTTGTCTGGTTTGGATGGCCGATGCCTGCTCCGTTCAGGCTCCAGGAGCCTGGGCGCCGGCCATCCTGGCCAGATCCGCCTGCGAGGTGAAGGAATCGGCATGGAACTCTTCGGCCGGCAGGCCGCACTTCGCAGTGAAGTCGCGGCGGGCCGAGTCCACTACGATGGGCGCGCCGCAGGCGTAGACCTGGTGTCCCGACAGATCGGGGCAATCCTGCATGACTGCCTCGTGCACGAAACCCGTGCGGCCCTGCCAGGCATCCTCGGGCAGCGCATCGGAGGCCACCGGCACATAGCGGAATCCGGGCAGCGCCGTCTCCCAGGACCTGGCCAGTTCGTCCATGTAGAAATCCTGCGGGCGGCGGCCGCCCCAGTAGAGCACGGCCGGACGCCGGATGTTCTTGAAGATCATGTGTTCGACGATGGCCTTGATGGGCGCGAAACCGGTGCCGCTGGCCAGCAGCACGATGGGTTTGTCGCTTTCCTCGCGCAGGAAGAAAGAGCCGAAAGGGCCTTCCAGGCGCAGGATCTCGCGCTCTTTCATCTGCGTCTGGCCGGTGCCGAACACGTGGTCGGTGAACTTGCCGCCGGGCGTGTGCCGGATGTGCAGTTCGAGCTGCGCGGCCGCGTGCGGCGCGTTGGCCATGGAGTAGCTGCGCCGGTCGCCGTTCTTCATGATGACTTCGACGTATTGCCCGGCGTAGTAGCGGAACTGCTCGGAGGCCGGCAGCTGCAGCGTGAGCAGCATCACGTCGGGGGCTGCGCGCTTCATCGCGATCACGCGCACCGGGAGCTTGCGTATCTGGATGTCGGAGGCCATGCGGACCTCGGCGACGGAAATCACCAGGTCGGACTTGGCGAGAGCCTGGCAAAACAGCGTGTAGCCTTCGGACAATTCCTCGGGCGAGAGGATCTGCGCTGGGTAGGGCCCCGCGTCCACCTCGCCGGACACGACCTTGCCCTTGCAGGTGGAACATGCGCCGGTCCGGCAGCTGTAGGGCAGCACCAATCCGGCGGCGAGCGCCGCATCGAGCACGGACTGATCGGTCTGGGCGGCAAACTGATGGTTGGTGGACTGTATGGTGACCTGAAAACTCATGAGCGCTTCGACGGAAAGGACCTGTGCCCACCGGGCAAAACCGGGATTTTACCTTTCCTGATGCGGGCCGTCCTGCGGTAATCCGCCCTCGGCCCCGGGCTGCACCAGGCGTGGCAACCGCCCGCGCCGGATATCCCGGTTTTTCTCAGAAATCCAGCGAAATTTCGACCGGATCGCCGATTTTGAGCACGAGCGGCCGCTGCTGCGCCACGATGGCGTTCATGCCGAAGATCACGCCCGTTTCCCGCGTATGCAGGGCAGCCAATGTCGCGCCGGGCTCGTCGCCGGTATCGGCGGTGACCGGATCCACATTGGGAATCGGGCAGCGCGCGCAGGGTTTGACCAGTGCCAGTCCCGCGGCGCCGGCCTGCAGGAATGCGGTGTGGTCTTCATCCCAGGCCGGCCAGTCCTCGCCCGCCACGACGATGTTGGGGCGAAAGCGGTTCATCGACACCGGCTGCTTGCCTTGTGCGCCCAGCCTGGCATTGAGTTCGTCCAGCGAAGCCTGGTTGGCCACCAGCACCGGATAGCCATCGGCAAAGCCGAACGCATGGTCGCCTTCGAATTGCCCGGCCAGATCGGGATGCGCCGCAAGCCAGCGCTGCGCCCATTGGGGATCGGGCGCGCGGCGCGCCTGGTCATCGACCTTGAACAGGCGGCAGGGATGGCCAAGAAAGCGGCTGAACCACGCATTGACCCGCGCGCTCTCGGACCTGGCCGGCACCGTTGCGCTCCAGACGACGACGTTCTCGACGGTGTCGGCCAATTGCGAACCGTCCAGCGGCACGCGCAGCGGCTCCATTTGGGGCGCAGCCAGCGTCAGCGCTTGCGCATCGAGCGCGACGCGGATCAGCGCCATGCGCGGCAATTGCCGCTGCGTCATGAAACGCCCTGCGGCGTCGACCACCATCCAGCGCCTGTCATGCGCCAGGCCGGCGCGCGTCAACTCGGCCGACTGAAGGTCGATGCCGGCGCAGGACTTGATGGGATAACTATGCAGACTGGCGATGGATGCGGCCATGGACTCGGAATTTATTGGGATCCGCCGTGCCAGCCCCGATTGGCGCACTGTCCCCAGCTTTTCTTGCACAAGGACTGATCATAGTTCGGAGAAAGGGACGGCGACTGGCTGCTGGCGTCGGAGGCCGGCGCGGAGTTGGAGTTCGAATCGGTAGGCATGGTGGGCAAGCCGAAAAAAGCAACCAGCACTGCCAGCACGAGCGCCAACCACAGCCACCAGCGCCGCCACCATGGCACGGAATCGCCGGATTTGGCCGGCACGGCGCGACGCACCGTCGATCCGGCAAAATCGGGATAGTACGTCGCGGAAAAATCCAGGGGATCCAGGCCGGGCTTGGCCTCTTTGTGCATGAAGCCCCAGAAGGTGAGTACCGGCCTATCGTTGATCAGGAAGCGATGGCTGGCGTCAGGATGATGGAACACCCAGGTCAGCATGTCGCGGCACAGGCGTTCTTCTTCGTCGCCGCTATCCTGCAAGGACTTCTGCAGTTTGTTGATTTCATGGCGGACCCCCACCAGGCGAGCCCTGGCCTCCTCCTGTTCGGACGCCATGATTTCGCCCCAGGATGCGACGACGCCCGGTTCCGGCGCATACCAGTCTATCCAGCTGCCGTCGTCGCTGAGTTCGGGCACGGCGAAGCTGGAGACCAGATCGGGGCGTTCTCTTTCGATCAGCGCCAGTATCTCGTGGGCATACCTGTAGAGCGGCCGTCCTTTTTCCCCCAGGGCCTTGTATTGGTCGACTCTTGCGCTGCGCAGTTTGGGGCCTAGCATCTACGTATGGAAAGCCTGCTGTTCCGGTTGACCAATACTACAGAAACCGCCCATCCCTATCCATCGGTTTTCAGCGGACTTCACACTCGCTTTACTTTATGAAAGAACCGGCGAGAGCACCGGATCCTTGGGCCGCACGTCCAGCAGCCGGCCCTTGCGGGCGCGCTTGCCCAGGTACGGGTCCAGGCCCTTGCCCGCCAGGATGTCTTCGGCGGGCTTGTTGCGGTAGATGCCCGCCGCGCGCAGGCCGCCCGCGCCGACGGGCACCACCTGCGCCAGACCGTCCTTGTCGTCCAGGCCCATGAGAATGGTGCCGCGCCCGCCTGCGGGCTGGACCTTGACCTCGTCCAGGCCGAACACCAGGAACTTGCCCCTGGCCGAGAGCAGCGCCAGCTTGTCGGCGCCTGCGAACAGCGGCACCGGGCGCAGGATGGCATCGCCGGCCTCCAGCGTGATGAACTGCTTGCCGGCCTTGTTGCGGCTGAAGAGACCGCCCAGGGCAGCGGCAAAGCCGTAGCCGCCGCGCGTGGCAAAGAGCCAGCGGGTGTCGGGCGCCGCCGCGATCATGTGCACGATGCGCGAGCCGGCCTCCAGGTCGATCATGGCCGTGACGGGCTGCCCGTCGCCGCGCGCCGAAGGCAGACCGGCCACAGCCACCGAATACACGCGGCCGTTGTCGGCCAGGGCCACGAGCGTATCGGTGGTGCGTCACTCGAAGGCGCCGTAGATCTCGTCGCCCTGCTTGAAGGCGAACTGCGTGGCGTCGTGTCCATGGCCCTGGCGAGCACGCAGCCAGCCCTTCTGCGAGGCGATCACCGTCACCGGCTCGTCGAGCACGCGGGCCTCGAGCACGGCGCGCTCGGCGGTCTCGATGAGCGTGCGGCGCGCGTCGCCGTACTGCTTGGCGTCGGATTCGATTTCCTTGATGATGAGGCGCTTCATCGACGACGGATTGTCCAGCAGCTCCTGCAGGCGGCCTTGCTCGGCGCGCTTGTCGGCCAGTTCCTGCTCGATCTTGATGCCTTCCAGGCGCGCCAGCTGGCGCAGACGCATCTCCAGGATGTCCTCGGCCTGGCGCTCGGAAAGGCGAAAGCGCGCCATCAGCGCGGCGCGCGGTTCGTCCGATTCGCGTATGGTCTGGATGACCTCGTCGACGTTGAGGTAGACCACCATGCGGCCTTCGAGCACGTGGATGCGGTCGATGACTTTGTCCAGGCGATGGCGCGTGCGGCGCGTGACGGTGTCGGTGCGAAAGGCCAGCCATTCGACGAGGATGTCGCGCAGCCCCTTCTGGCGCGGCCGGCCGTCCGTGCCTATGCACACCAGGTTGACCGGCACGTTGCTTTCCATGCTGGTCTGCGCTAACAGCGTGTTGACGAACTCGTCGCGATCGACCTTGGAGGTCTTGGGCTCGAACACCAGCCGCACGGCGGCGTCCTTGCCCGACTCGTCGCGCACGGCATCCAGCAGGTTGAGCATCATGCCCTTGACCTGCTGCTGCTCGGGCGTGAGGCTCTTCTTGCCGGCCTTGATCTTGGGGTTGGTGAGCTCCTCGATCTCTTCCAGCACTTTTTGGCACGAGGCGCCGGGCGGCAGTTCATGCACCACCAGTTGCCACTGGCCGCGCGCCATCTCCTCGAACTGCCAGCGCGCGCGCGCCTTGAGCGAGCCGCGGCCGCTGGCGTAGATCTGAGCGATGTCGGCCGCCGGCGTGATGATCTGGCCGCCACCGGCAAAGTCGGGGCCGGGCACGAGGGCGCGCAGTTCGTCGTCGGGCAGCCTGGGGTTGCGCAGCAAAGCCACGCAGGCCTGGGCGATTTCT
>DAIDKG010000418.1 GCA_027450125.1 Bordetella sp.
GAACTGCGTGAACGAGTTGACCACCGCAATGATCGGCTTGCCAAAGTCCCCGTCCTGCATGCCGGTGGCGCGCCACAACGCGCGCGCCCCCGCCATGTTGCGGCCGTGGGTGGATGTGCGGGATCGGTAGTGCGGCATGGCGAGGCTCCTCGAGTCGTCTTGCGAGCGGTGTGCGGCTCATTTTTTTCAAGCGAGCGCCAACAGTAATGGACACACTGAAATAAGTAAAATATATTATTTATAAGTTATTAAGTCGTAGAAAATATTAATAATGGACGTCCGACAACTCAGGCACTTCGTCGCCGTGGCGCGCACGCTCCATTTCGGGCGAGCCGCCGATTCGCTCGGCATGACCCAGCCGCCCTTGAGCCAGTCCATCATGGCGCTGGAGCAGGAAATCGGCGCCGCGCTATTCACCCGGACCAAGCGCAGCGTCGCGCTCACGCCTCTGGGCGCGCAATGGCTGGGCCACGTACAAACGGCGCTGGATTGCATGGAGGACCTGCCTCGAACCGCCAGGCGCCTGCGCGAGGGCGCCATGGGGCGCCTGGACCTGTCCTTCGTCAGCACGGCCGACTACAGCATCCTGCCTGCACTGGTGCGGCGCTATACCGCGCTCTTTCCCGATGTCGAGCTCTCGCTGACCGAAGCCACCAGCGACGTGCAGATTGCCGCGCTGCTGGACGGCAAGCGCCACGCAGGACTGGTCATACCGCCGCTGAATGCAGGGCTGCACAAATCGCTGTCGTATCTGCCGCTGCTCACCGAGCCCCTGGTCGTCGCCGTACCCAGCCGCTGGATGCAGGAGGGAAGACTCACCCTCACGACCCGGCAGCTCGCGCCGCAGGCGGTGTTGGATGCGCCCCTGATCCTTTTCCCCAGGCACAGCGCACCGGCGTTTCACGACCTCGTGACCGGTTATTGCACGGCGCATGGCGGGCGGGCGCATATCGTCCAGGAGGCGATCCAGATGCAGACCATCATCAGCCTGGTATCGGCCGAAATGGGAGTCGCGTTCGTCCCTGCCTCGCTGCGCAATCTGACGCGCACCGGGGTGAGCTATCTCGACCTGGGCGACACGGCTCCGGTGCTTGAGACGGGCGTGGCCTGGCGCCGGGACGACCTCACGCCGACGATCGAATGCTTCCTGGGCGTCGCGCGCGAGATCGCTTCGGTCTGCTGAGCGGGCCTGCGCCGCGGTGCCGTGTCACCGTATCAGTCCGACTTCCTGGATTACCGTCGTCGCGATTTCCTCGATTGATTTGGTCGTGGTCGACATCCAGGCGATGCCGTCGCGCCGCATCATCCGCTCGGCTTCGTTCACCTCGTAGCGGCATTGCTCGATGGTCGCGTACTTGCTGTTGGGCCGGCGCTCGTTGCGCACTTGCGACAGGCGGTCCGGATCGATGGACAGGCCGAAAAGCTTTTTACGGTGGGGTTGCAGGGTCTTGGGCAGCGTGCTGCGTTCGAAGTCGTCCGGGGTCAGCGGGAAATTTGCCGCCTTGATCGCATACTGCATGGCAAGGTAAAGGCTGGTCGGCGTCTTGCCGCAGCGCGACACTCCCACCAGGATCACGTCGGCCTCGCCCAGCTGGGTGATGAACTGCCCGTCGTCGTGCGACAGGCTGAAATTGATGGCCTCGATGCGATGCTGGTATTTTTGCGAGTTTGCCGGCATCCACGCGCGGCCGATGACGTGGCTGGACTTCAGGCCCAGCGACTGCTCGATCTGGTCCACGAAGGTGCCAATCAGGTCCAGGAACAAGCCATTGGCCCGGCGCACCACGGCCTGAATCTGCGGATTTACCAGAGTGCTAAAGACGATGGGCTTGAGCCCTGTATCCAGGGCGATCTGGTCGATGCGCCGGACCACATCCTCGGCCTTCTCCAGGTTGTCGATGAAGGGCATGCGCACCGTGTGGAACTCGCCGTCGTCGAACTGCGCCAATACTGAGTGGCTGAAGGTTTCCGCGGTAATGCCGGTGCTGTCGGAAACGATGAATACGGAGCGGGGCGTGAGTTTGTCATTCATATGTAAAAAATTCGACGGGATTTCCGGAGCCTAGGGTTTTACCAGGGGTGAGCGGGTACAATCGGCGCTTTGTAACCAGGCATCCGACAGTCACGACCGAAGCGGCAATCGTAGCAATACGAGCGGCAACAGCGGCATCGCAAGGCCGGTTTGGCCAGCGCAGTTTCCGGGAAACCACTCAGTCCCGGCGCTCTGACCAAACTCGCTTTCTTTCCATTGTAAAAGGTGACTTCAATGTCGTATGTCGTTTCATTCGAGCAGCTCCGCATGACGGACGTGGACTCGGTAGGAGGCAAGAACGCATCGCTAGGTGAAATGATCAGCCAGCTGTCCGGCGCCGGAGTCCGCGTGCCGGGCGGTTTCGCGACCACGGCCGAAGCGTTCCGCGACTTCCTCCGGGCTTCCGGCCTGGACAAGCGCATCGCCGAGCGCCTGTCCACGCTCAATCCCGAGGACGTGCGCGAGCTTGCCACGGTGGGCGCCCAGATTCGCCAATGGGTGGTCGAGGCGCCTTTCTCGGCTGAATTCGAAAATGCCATCCGCGACGCGTTCGCCAAGCTCGACGCCGACGGCAAGGGCTCGTTCGCGGTGCGCTCATCGGCCACCGCCGAAGACCTGCCCGACGCCTCGTTCGCCGGCCAGCAGGAGACTTTCCTGAACGTGGTCGGCATCGACGACGTGCTCGACAAGATCCGCCACGTCTTCGCCTCGCTCTACAACGACCGTGCCATTTCGTACCGCGTGCACAAGGGCTACGAGCACGACGGCGTGGCGCTGTCGGCCGGCATCCAGCGCATGGTGCGCTCGGACAAGGGCAGTGCCGGCGTGATGTTCACCATCGACACCGAGTCGGGCTTTGAAGACGTGGTGTTCATCACCTCGTCCTACGGCCTGGGCGAGACCGTGGTGCAGGGCGCCGTCAACCCCGACGAGTTCTATGTCTTCAAGCCTACGCTGGCCAGCGGCCACTATCCCATCGTCGGCCGTCGCATCGGCTCCAAGCTGATCAAGATGGAGTTCAACGCCGAGCGCAAGCCCGGCGAATCGGCCGTGCGCACCGTGGACGTGCCCGTCTCCGAGCGCAACCGTTATTCGCTCACCGACGACGAGGTCTGCGAGCTCGCGCGCTACGCGGTCATCATCGAGAAGCACTATGGCCGTCCCATGGACGTGGAATGGGGCCGCGACGGCGTCGACGGCAAGCTCTACATCCTGCAGGCGCGCCCGGAAACCGTGAAATCGCAGCAGGCCGGCAGCGACGTGCAGCAGCGCTACCGCCTGAAGGCCACCGGCCAGGTCATCATCACCGGCCGCGCCATCGGCCAGAAGATCGGCTCGGGCCCGGTGCGCATCGTGGCCGACGTATCCGAGATGGATAAAGTGCAGCCCGGCGACGTGCTGGTCACCGACATGACCGATCCCAACTGGGAACCGGTCATGAAGCGTGCCTCGGCCATCGTCACCAATCGCGGCGGTCGTACCTGCCACGCGGCCATCATCGCACGCGAACTGGGCATACCCGCCGTGGTCGGTACCGGCGAAGGCACGAGCCTGCTCAGCGAAGGCCAGTCGGTCACCGTGTCCTGCGCCGAAGGCGACGAAGGCCGCATCTACGACGGCCTGATCGAGACCGAGGTGGAAGAAGTGCAGCGCGGCGAAATGCCCGCGCTGGACCTGAAAATCATGATGAACGTGGGCAATCCGCAACTGGCCTTCGATTTCGCGCAGATCCCCAACAGCGGCGTGGGCCTGGCCCGCCTGGAATTCATCATCAACAACAATATCGGCATCCATCCCAAGGCCGTGCTCGACTATCCCAACGTCGACAGCGACCTGAAGAAGGCGGTGGAATCGGCCGCCCTATTGGTCTGGCTTACCGTATTCCCGAAGCTGTCATACACAATGTGGTCAAGAATGGCGTTGCCTGACCCGTTGTTGCCCACCACATCCACCACCGAGCTATTGTTGTCC
>DAIDKG010000419.1 GCA_027450125.1 Bordetella sp.
CGCGGCCGAAAGTGCCGTCCACGAAAATCCCCCTTTGCAGGCGCGCGGCGAAGGCTTCGCCGTCGACCCGCCCCGTCGACCGCGCTGCGCCTCGGCCGCCGAAATCGGCCAGCACCAACGCATCTACAGTCGGCTCGAGCAGCACGGGCCGATGTTCGAGTTCCATAGGGATTTCAGAACGAAAACTGGTTCAACACTTCCGGCATGCCCTGCGCCAGGTCCTGCGCCTCGCGGCGGGCCAGCGCAGCGGCATCCCAGAGCTCGAAGTGAGCACCCATGCCAAGCAGCATCACATCGCGCGTCATATTGGCGGCGTTGCGCAGCTCCGGGGCGATCAGAGCCCGGCCGGAGCCGTCGATCTCGACATCCTGGGCGTTGCCCAGCAGCAGACGCTGCAGCGCACGGGCCGTCATGGGGAAAGCCGCGATCTGCTCGCGCTTCTTCTCCCACTCGGGCCTGGGATAGACCAGCAGGCAGCCATCGGGGTGCCGGGTGAGCGTCAGGCTGCCGCCTGCCTGCTCGGCGAGCGCGTCGCGATACCGGGTCGGAATCGAGATCCGCCCCTTGGCATCCAACGTGAGTGCGCTGCTTCCCTGAAACACCCTTAGCCCTACCCCTGGTTTCGCCGTCCGGTCATGCGCCGTTTTTGCCGATGCATTCCACTTAATTGCACAAAATCCTACTTTTTCCCACTCTACGGGAACGGTTATGACCGGTCAAGTATCAGGTTGCATTTTTTTCAATTACAACAAGGACTTAGATAGCTTTGCGCGAGGATTTCGGCAGCCCACCAGGAAAAGAATTTTCTTCAAAATCAGAGAGTTGAGAGAACAATTAAAAGTCCTTCCTAAAATATATTTGGCATCCCTGAATGCCCCGGGCTACCATCCTGGTCAGTGCAATCCCCTGCCGCGCCGACCGCGCATAGCCGCTTCTCCCTCATGCCCATCCCCTTCCGTTTTCCTGTTGCCGCGTTCGCTGTCGCGGCGGCCCTGTCCGCTCACGGGCCGGCGCAGGCCGCGCCTGCCTGGCAGGCCGCTTGGACGACTTCGCTGCAACCCATTCCCGACCTGGCCAATCCCCCCAGCCTCTATGCAAAACCCGACGTAGCCGGACGCACCGTAAGACAAATCATCTATCCCGACCTGGACGGGCGCGAAGCGCGCCTGCGCATCAGCAATCGCTACGGCTCCCGGCCGCTGGTCATCGAACGCACCGTCATCGCCCGTTCGGACGGGGCGGCCGGCCTGCTCCCGGGCACGGCGGCGCCCGTGACCTTCGCGGGACGCGCCGCACTGACCCTGCCCCCAGGCGCCGAGGCAGACAGCGACCCGGTTGCCGTGCGTGTCATTCGCGACGAGCCGCTGGCCGTCAGCCTGGTCCTGGCCCCGCATCAGGCCATGCAGGCCTGGCATCGCATCGCCAACCGCGTCAACTACATTTCGGCCCCGGGCGACCATGCCGAGACCGCGCCGGGCGCCGGCTTTCACGGCCGCACCACCCATTACGCCTGGGTCACGCAATTGAACGTGCCCGCCACGGGCGCCGGCAGCGTGGTCGCCATCGGCGACTCCATCACGGACGGCATGCGCTCGACTTTCGGCGCCCGACGCGACTGGCCGCAGGACCTGGCCAGGCTATCGGCCGCTAGGGGCTTGCCGCCCCTGGCAGTGCTGAACGCCGGCATCAGCGGCAACCGCCTCCTTTCCGACTCGCCCTGTTACGGCGAGCGCCTGGTCGGCCGCTTCGACCACGACGCAGCCGCGCTGCCGGGCGTGCGTGCCGTCATCCTGCTGATCGGCATCAATGACATCGACTTCGCCGACACCCCGCCGCGACGCGGCCTCGATTGCGATGCCCCGCACACCAGAGTCACGGCGAAAGACCTGATCGACGGCTACAAGCGCGTGATCGAAGCGGCGCACCGGCGCGGCCTGCGCATCTTCGGTGGCACACTGACGCCCGCCGCGCTGCCTCCCACGCGCGAAGCCCTGCGCCAGGCCGTCAACCGATGGATACGCCAGGGCGGCGGGTTCGACGGCGTCATCGATTTCGACGCTGCGCTGCGCGATCCGCAGCATCCTGCCCGGCTGCTGCCGGCCTACAACAGCGGCGACGGCATCCACCCCAGCGACGCCGGTTATGCCGCCATGGCCAGAGCCGTGCCGCTGATGAAACTGCGCGACATTTTGTCGCACCCGCAAACCCGCGAAAACGCAGGCCACGCGGCATCGAACGGATAAAATCCTGGCTGCTTCACTTTTCTGGTCAAACGCGTCCATCATGCGCCTCATTTCCTCCAGGACCGCCCGGCACGCGCTGGTCGGCCTGCTGCTCGCAGCCATGTCGTATCACACGGCTGCCCAGGCAATCGAAAACCCCGTCATCGTCCTGGACTCGGCCGAGGCACAGCTCACGCTCATCGACCAGAACACGCACAAGGTCGTGAGCACCATGCCCACGGGCAAGGAGCCTCACCATCTCATGATCACGCCGGACCACAAGTCCCTGATCGTGGCGAATTCGGTCTCCAACAGTCTGATGTTCCTCGATCCCCGCACCGGCAAGCTGCAGGGCACGCTGGAAGGCATCGACGACCCCTACCAGCTTGGATTCTCGCCCGACCGCAAGTGGTTCGCCACGGCGGCCCTGCGCCTGAACCGAGTGGACATCTACCACTACGACGGCAAGAACTTCACCATCGCCAAGCGCATTCCGCTGGGCAAGACGCCGAGCCACCTGACTTTCAGTTCCGACTCGCGCTACGTCTTCGTCACCCTGCAGGATTCCGGCGAACTGGCCGCCATCGACCTGCCCACCCAGACGGTCAAATGGCGCATGCACATCGGCAAGGCGCCGGCCGGCGTCTGGATGACGCCGGGAGACAAATACCTGCTGGTGGGCATGACCGGCGAAGATGATGTCGTCGTGGTCGACTGGCGCAACCAGAAGATCGTCAAGCGCATCGAAACCGGACGCGCTGCGCACAACTTCCGCTGGCTGGACGACGGACAGCATGTCGCGGTCACCAACCGGATATCCGACACCATCAGCATCATCGACTACAACACGCTCACCAAGACCGGCGACATCACGGGCCTCATGCCCGGGCCGGACGACATGGCGCTCTCAGCAGACCGGCGCTATCTTTGGGTCACTTTCCGTTTTGCCCGCCACGTCGGCGTGATCGACATGAAAACGCACAAGTTGATAGACACCATCAAAGTGGGGCGTTCGCCCCACGGCATCTATTTCGACAACCAGGCGCCTTTCCTGAGCCCGAACGCCAACTGATTGCTTGCGCACGTCCATGCACAGCTTGATCTCCCTCCTCGATGACGCCGTCGGCGCGGTGCAGACCTGGACCTTCGTCGACTTCGTGCAGCCGCTCCTGTACAAGTTCGGTTTCATGGGATACGACGAAGACACCTACGACGCGCTTTACTGGGTCATCGTCAACGTGTTCCAGGTTCTGGCGAGCTATGCCCTGCTGCGTCCCCTGGAGGCCTGGCGACCCCTCGAAAGCTGGCACGACCGCTCCCGGACCCGCTCCGACATCCTCTACACCTGGATCGCCAAGCTGGGCCTGCTCAACATCGCGTTCTTCTTCATGCTGCAGCCGCTGTTCAATCACCTGCAAAGCCTGGTCGCGGTCTACAGCGTGCCCAATATCGACCTGGAACAGCTCTGGCCCGGCGTTACCGACCAGCCCTTGGTGGCTTTCCTGGTCTATCTGGTCGTGCTGGATTTCGCCGGCTACTGGTACCACCGCCTGCAGCACGGCATCGGCGTGTGGTGGGAACTGCACGCCGTGCATCACAGCCAACAGCAGTTGTCGCTCTGGAGCGACGATCGCAATCATTTCCTCGATACCATCCTGCAAGCCGCCTTCTTTGCCCTGATTGCCCTGTTCATCGGCGTGGAGCCGGGGCAGTACGTGGTGCTGGTGGCCGTCGGCAACTTCCTGCAAAGCGTGCAGCACGCCAACACGCGCCTGCCTTTCGGCCGTGTGCTCGAACGCGTGCTGGTCAGCCCGTCGTTCCACCGTCGACACCATGCCCTGGACATTCCGCTGGGCAAGAAAGGAGGGTGGAATTTCGGCATCCTCTTTCCTTGGTGGGACATGATGTTCGGTTCGGCCGACTGGACTCACGGCACCGAACCCACGGGCATCCGCGAGGAACTGCCCGCACCTCGAGGCAACGGGCGCTCTTACGGCAAAGGCGTATTGGGGCAGCAATGGCTGGCACTGGTACGCATTGCGGGCCACCTGCGGCCTCGCCGCGCGGCATGACAAATACCCCCCCAAAAAAACGCCGCATCAGCGGCGTTTTTTCATAAAAGACAAAAAGCAGAACAGATCTATAGGCCGGATTCTGTACGCCGGGTTTCCCCGGCGGGCAATCATTCCTCTGCGCCAGCCATTGCTGGCTGGCTCTAGCCATCTACCCGCATGCTCGAGCGAGCCGCCCTTTCCGGCCGAAGCCGTGCGCATGCCTATTTGATGTTGCTCCGGATAGAGGTTGCCGCGTTTCACCCTGCGATGCCGCCGCCCGTTACCGGACGGCACGGTACGGAGATGGCCGTACCGGAGCGCAAAAGCCGCATGGACTTTTGCACCCGCCCCGCAGACTCGTCTCTGTGGCCCTGTTCCTCACCCGGCCTGAGCCGGGCGGACGGCCGTTAGCCGCTATCCCGCCCTGTGGAGTCCGGACCTTCCTCGACGGGTTGCCCCACCGCGATTGCCCGATCTGTTCTGCGGGATAGATTTTACAATAGCGCCTGAAATGCCCCACGCTACGCCTACGGCTTGCGGCCCCACAACGGGCCTCGGCTCCTGGGACAGCCCGGAGCTGAACAACTCGACTTACGACATGGCAGCCGCAACTCTCATTACCCTCACCGACGTCCAACTGGCCTACGGCCACCATCCGCTGCTCGATCACGCCGATTTTTCCATCCAGCAAGGCGAGCGCATCGGCCTCATCGGCCGCAACGGCGCCGGCAAATCCTCGCTATTGAAACTGCTCGACGGCCGCACGCAGCCTGACGACGGCGACCTCGCCCGCAGCGCGGGCCTGCGCGTCGCCACGGTCGAACAGGAGCCCGATCTCGATGAAAGCGCCACTATCTACGACGTGGTCTGCAAACCCGAGGCCCATGCCGAAGACTGGGCCCGCCCGGCCCGCGTGCGCGCCACGCTCGATCGATTGGGCCTGCCCGGCGATCTCGTCGTCTCCGGCCTCTCAGGCGGCATGCGCAAGCGCGTGGCATTGGCCCGCGCACTGGCCGATGATCCCGACCTGCTCTTGCTCGACGAACCCACCAACCACCTGGACTTCGACGGCATCGCCTGGCTCGAAACCCTGTGGCGCCACTGGAAGGGCGCAGCCGTCATCATCACGCACGACCGGCGCTTTCTCGACGCCATCGCCACCCGCATCGTCGAACTGGACCGCGGCAAGCTGTTGAGCTTTCCCGGCAATTTTTCGCAATGGCAGGAACGCAAAGCACAATGGCTGGAATCGGAGCGGCTCGAACAGGCCCGCTTCGACAAACTGCTGGCCCAGGAAGAAGTCTGGATCCGTAAAGGAATCGAAGCGCGCCGCACCCGCAACGAAGGCCGTGTGCGCCGTCTGGAGCATCTGCGCGTCGAGCGCGCCGAGCGCCGCGAGCGCGTCGGCAACGTCAACCTGGCCCTGGCTGAAGGCCAGCGCTCGGGCAAGCTGGTGGCAGAGCTCAAGCACGTCACCAAGTCCTACGGCGAGCGCTGCATCGTCCACGACTACTCCACCACCATTTTGCGTGGCGACCGCATCGGCCTGGTCGGCCCCAACGGCGCCGGCAAGACAACCCTGCTGCGCATCATCCTGGGCCTGCTCGAGCCCGACAGCGGCACTGTGAAACTGGGCACCAACATCTCGGTCGCCTACTTCGACCAGATGCGCGAACAGCTCGACGAGAACGCCGTTCTGGCCGACGTCATCAGTCCCGGCAGCGAATGGGTGGAGATCGGCGGCACCCGCAAGCACATCATGAGCTACCTGGGCGATTTCCTGTTTTCGCCTGCGCGCGCCGGTTCTCCGGTGAAAAGCCTGTCGGGCGGCGAACGCGCCCGCCTCCTGCTCGCCCGCCTCTTCGCCCGCCCCGCCAACGTGCTGGTCCTGGACGAACCGACCAACGACCTCGACATCGAGACTCTGGAGCTGCTGGAAGAGCTGCTGCAGGAGTACACAGGAACCGTCCTGCTGGTCAGCCACGACCGAGCCTTCCTCAACAACGTGGTCACGCAAACCATTGCCAGCGAAGGCGATGGCGAATGGCGCGATTACGTCGGCGGCTACGACGAGTGGATAGCGCAGCGTCCGGCGCGCGCCGACGACACCGCCAAGCCCGCCGCCGGCAAGCCCGAACCTGCGCCCAGGGCAGAACCACGTGCCAAGCCTGCCCGCGCGGCCCGCCTGAGTTCCTGGGAAGAGCGTGAGCTGAACGAACTCCCCGATGCCATAGCAGCGATCGAAGCCGCGCAGTCCGCGCTATCGGAGAAACTTGCCGACGGTAGCCTCTATCACCAGGCTCCCGAAGAAGCCGCGAGCATCAATGCGCAATTGGAAAAACTGCACACCGAGCTGGAGGAGAAATTCGCGCGCTGGGAAGCGCTGGAAGCCAAGCGTGAAGCGTCTTGAGTCTTGGCATCGCGTTGAGTTTGTGTTCTTGATCCGCCGTCGGCAGCACTGCGGGAGTTCCGATGCATCGGAATTGCGCAGGGCAACTGCGGCGTCTTAAGACCTCGACAACCAATGCAACTCAAGAACCCGGCACCATCCGCCACTTGAGAGACTCGCCGGCCGCCAACGGCACCAGCGTCGCATCTCCGAACGCCACTTCCGTCGGAATCGGATACTCGCCGCGCTCCAGCGTCAAGGTCCCCGCATTGCGCG
>DAIDKG010000420.1 GCA_027450125.1 Bordetella sp.
GCCGAGTCGCTGCAGGTCCAGGTGGGGCTCGCGGCCGAGGGCAAGGCCGGCACGCTGCGCCTCGGGGTCGTGCCGGGCTACAGCTGGCTGCCGCCGTTGGGACAGGCCATTGCCGCCTGGTCGCGCGAATGCCCGGATGCCGCGATCCTGGTCAAGTCGGGGCTGTCGGCATGGCAGCTCGATGCCGTAAAGGGGCACGAGCTCGATGCGGGCCTGGTGGCCTGGCGCTCGCCCCTGGACGCCGACGTCAAGGGCGTGACGGTCTATGAAGACCGGATGGTCCTTGCGATGCCTGCGGCCGTGGCTCGCAGCATGGGCAGAATACGCGGGCTCGGCGATCTGGCCGGGCAGAGATTCATCCTCTTCCCGCGCCAGGATTCGCCCTCCCACTACGATGCCCTGGCGCGCATCCTGAAGGCGGCGAACATCCCGACGGGGCAGCCGGGCATATCGGCGGCCGACGTGCCCACCATGGTCGGACTGGTCGCGGCGGGGCTGGGCTGCGCCATTGTTCCCTCTTCATACCGGCATCATTGCCCGGACGGCGTCGTCCTCAGGCAAGTCCGCGGGCTGGATTTGAAGTTTGACCTGGAGCTGGTCTGGCGCGCGGATTCGCGCGATCCCCTGCTGCGCAGCTTCATCCGCAGATTCGCGCCCTGGCGCAGGGCGCGGTGAGCGGGCGCGAAAAAAATCCGGCGCATCCGGCCGGATTTTTTCGGATCGGGCCGCGCGGCGATCTACTGCTGTGTCACGCCGGCCTTCTTGAACAGCTCAGCCCACTGCGGCACCTGCTGCTTGACCTTGGCCTGCAGCGCCTGGGGATTGGCCTCGCTGGCCAGCACCGTGGTGCCCAGCTGCTGCATGCTGTTCTGGAACTTGGGATCGGCCAGCGCGGCCTGCAGACTCTTGACCAGCTTGTCGATCACCGGCTTGGGCGTGCCCTTGGGCGCCCAAAGGCCGTGCCAGATGCCGACCTGAAAGCCCTTGAAGCCGGATTCGTCCATCGTGGGCAGGTCGGGCAGGGTCGGCACGCGCGTCAGGCTGGTGACTGCATAGGCCTTGACGGTCTTGGCGCGTATCTGCTGCGTGGTGTTGGTGGTCTGGTCGCACAGCATGTCCACCTGCTTGCTCAGCAGGTCGTTCATGGCAGGGGCCGTGCCTTTGTACGGTACGGTCAGCAGGTTCACGCCGAACGCCTCGTTGAGCATGACGCCGCACAGGTGGCTGGCGGCGCCGATGCCGGCATTGGCCAGCGTGATCTTGCTGGCGTTTTCCTTGACGTAGGCGGCCAGTTCCTTGATGTCCTTGGGCGGAAAATCGGAGCGGGCCAGCACCGTCATCGGCACGTCCACGACCAGGCCGACGGGTTCGAAGCTGGTGTAGGGATCGTAGCCCGGACGCTTGTAGAGGCTGGGCGCGGTGGAGAAACCCGCATGCATCAGCAGCAAGGTGTAGCCATCGGCCGGCGCGCGCGCCACGAAACTGGTGCCGATGGTGCCGCCGGCGCCGCCCTTGTTCTCGACAATGACGCCTTGGCCCAGGCTCTTTGCCATGGCCTGGGCAAGGTTGCGGGCCACGGTGTCGGTGGGACCGCCGGCGGCAAACGGCACCACGAAGCTGACGGTGTGATCGGGGTAGTCGGCGGCGCGGGCGCCGGTGGCGGCGAGCAGCGCCACCGTGCCCAGCGTTGCCGCCAGGTTGCGGGTCAAGCGATTCATGTCTTCTCCAATAAGGGAGGCCGGGAGCCTTGGTGCTTTTTTGTAGTCCCCACGCCGGGCGCGGTGCATGGCCGGCCGGTCGTATGGGTGATCGGGAGTCTAGGGAAAACGGCCGAGTTGGGTTACCCCGGATTTCCCTTAGTAAAAGCTGAATTGCACTATGTTGCGTTGCAACATTATTTGACGGAAACAATGCCTGGGAAGGCGCTGCCCTGGCAACGTCCATTTATATTGCGTTGCACAAAAAATCCTTGACAAGTCATGCCATAAGCCTAAAATGGGATTTGTGCGATGCAACAAATGCATTTACACGGCGGTAGCAGCAAGGCCGCCCCACTTATCTCAAGCAAGGAGAGATTCATGAGCGCCATCCCGCAACAAGTTCTGGCTCGCCAGAAAGCCGCCGTCAATACCTTTGTCGCCGCCCAGACCGCCATGTTCGAAGGCTTCGAAAAGCTGATCGACCTGAACCTGAAGGTCGTCAAGGCCACCCTGGACGAAGTCTCGCAAAAGTCCAAGCAGGCCGCCGACCTGAAGGACGCCCAGGAAGTGTCCTCGTTCATTTCCGCGTCCGCCCAGCCCGGCGCCGACAAGGCCCTGGCCTACGGCAAGCATGTGTACGACATCTTCGCCGGCGTGCAGGCCGAACTGTCGAAGCTGGCTGAAGTCCAGATCGCCGAAGGCCGCGAGCAGGTCAGCGCCGCCGTCGAGCAACTGACCAAGAACGCGCCCGCCGGTTCGGAAAGCGCCGTCGCCATGCTGAAGTCCTCGCTGGCCACCGCTACCAGCGCCTACGATTCGCTGGCCAAGGCTGCCAAGCAGGCCGCCGACGTCGCCGAAAGCAACCTGAGCGCGGCCGCCAACGCCACGTTCAAGGCCGCCACCGACGCCGCCGAAGCTGCCGGCAAGGCGACCTCGCGCCGCCGCGCTGCCTGAATCAGGCAGGCCTGGCCCGTCATGGGGCCTGGCGCAGCAGCATCTGTATGAAGAGAAGGGCCGCCTCAGGGCGGCCCTTCTTTATTGGTCGCTGCGCAGAGGGCGTGCCGGCGCGGCTGGTCCCCGGGCCGTTTAGCCGGCAAAGCCGCCGCCGGCCAGAAAGGCCTGTTCCTCGGCCGTGGTGTCGCGCAAA
>DAIDKG010000421.1 GCA_027450125.1 Bordetella sp.
CGACCTCGCGCCGCAAGGGCTGCTGCTCAATGCCCCGCGCGCCAGCTCGCTGCGCTTCATGCCGGCGCTGAACGTGAGCGAAGCCGAGACCCGGCAGATGCTGGAGATGCTCGACGGCGTGATCGCGAAGATCAAGAAGTAAGTTGCGCTTTCGCTGACGAAAACGGCTGCCGGAAAATTCGGCAGCCGTTTTCCTTTGTCTCGGCCGGTGCGCGGCAGCTTTTTTTGCGCTAACAAGCTCTAATGCAAGGACCGTAATTTGCGCAGCTCCGGGAACCAACCCATCCACAGCCCCGCGACCACAATGGTGCCGATGCCGCCCAGCACCGCGGCGGGCACCGTGCCCATCAAAGCTGCGGTCACGCCCGATTCGAATTCGCCCAGCTGGTTGGACGTGCCGATGAACAGCGTATTGACCGCGCTGACGCGGCCCAGCATGTCGTCGGGCGTATGCAGCGGCACCAGGGAACCGCGCACCACCATGCTCACCGAGTCCGCCGCGCCCAGCACGGCCAGCGAGACGATGGACAAGGGAATCGACCGCGACAGGCCGAAGACCACCGTGGCCAGGCCGAAGACGAACAGGGCCGCGAACAGCTGCATGCCAATGGCGCCGCGCAGGCCGTGGCGCGTCAGCACCAGGGACATCAATATCGCGCCGCAGGCCGGCGCCGCGCGCAGCAGCCCCAGAGCCCAGGGACCCGCCTGCAGGATGTCCTTGGCGTAGACCGGCAGCAGCGCCGTCGCGCCGCCCAGCAGCACGCAGAACAGGTCCAGCGACAGCGTGCCCAGCAGGATGCGCCGCTGGAAAATGAACCGGATGCCCGCGAACAGCGAGGCCAGCGTCGCGGGCTCCTTGCGTGCGGGCTGGCGCGGCACGGCCACGGTCGCAATGCCTGCGCAACCCGCAATGAACAGCAGCGCCGCGGCGCAATACACCCAACCCGCGCCCAGCCCGTAACCCACGCCGCCCAGCGCCGGCCCCAGTATCTGCGCGGCCTTGTTGGCCGAGGTGGACATGGCCGTGGCGCGCGGAATGGCCGGGCGCGGCACCAGTGCAGGCAGCAAGGCCGGCAGCGTCGGCGCTTCGAAGGCCCGCGCGGCGCTCATCAGTATCACGATGCCGTAAAGCAGCGGCACGCCACCCGCCCCCGCCAGGCTCGATGCCGCCAGCGCCACGGCGCAGAGCGCCTCCAGCGCCATGCAGGTGGCCACGATGAGACGGCGGTCGTAGCGGTCGGCGGCGTGGCCCACGAGGAGCGTGAGCGCCACCATGGGCAGGAACTGCGCCAGGCCGATCAGGCCCAGGTCCAGCGGATTGCCCGTCATGGCGTAGATCTGCCAGCCCAGCGCGACGGAGACGATCTGGTAGGCGAAGGAAGAGCCCATGCGAGCCAGCAGGAAATGCCGGAACGCCGCTGGCATCGGGCCCGATGCGTCGATATCGGGCCCGGCCTTGGATACAGCCATGAGAAGCTCGGGAAAGGCGCGCCTGGGCGCCGAAGACCCCTATTCTACTTTTCGGCCGCGTCGATCGCGGCCAGCTCGGCCCCTTCGGTCACCTGGTCGCCTACCGCGTAGTAGATCTCACGCACCGTGCCGTCGGCAGGGGCGGCAATGGTGTGCTCCATCTTCATGGCTTCCATGACCAGCAGGGCCTGGCCCTTCTTGACCGCGTCGCCGGCCTTGACCGAAATGGCGACGATCTTGCCGGGCATGGGCGCGGCCAGGCCGCCGGCGTGGCCCTGCTCATCGTCACCCGCGTGGGCCATGGCATCGTGGCGTTCGAGCACGTAGGTGTTGCCGTCCATGAAGACATGCACATGCTCGCCCTGCGTGACCACGGTGCCGCACAACTCGCGTCCGGCCAGGGTCACGCGCACGGCCAGGCCGGACGCCGACGCGGCCGCCTGCGTCTGCCAGGCATAGTCCTGCAGGCCCGCACCGCAATCGATCTGCCAGTCCGTACCGTGCCGCACCAGCGGGATCCGGCGCGGCGCGGCGTCGATCAGCCACTCGATCGGAAGCATGTAGGTGCTGTTGCCCAGGCGCCAGCCGTCGTTGGCGAGCCAGGGGTCGGCAGGCGCGGCGTTGGCCGCCACCGCGGTGGCGCGCGAAGCCGGCAAGCCCAACCCGGCCAGCACGGCCGCGCAAGCCAGGGCCAACACGTCGCCGCCGATCTCGGCGGGCGGCGGCAGCAGCGTGGCACGGCGGCGCTCGATCAGCCCGGTGTCCAGATCGGCCGCGGCAAAGGCTGCGTCGCGCATGAGGCGGCCCAGGAAGGCCACATTGGTCTGCACGCCCACCACGCGTGTCTCGGCCAAGGCCTGCAGCATGAGGCGGCGCGCCTGATCGCGGTCGGCGCCGTGCACGATGAGCTTGGCCACCATGGGATCGTAGAACGGCGTGATGGCATCGCCCATGCGCACGCCGCCGTCCACCCGCACGGCATCGTTGGCAAAGGCCGTGTGCGGCGGAAATTCCAGATACGACAAGGTGCCGATGGACGGCAGAAAGCCCGTGTCGGGATTCTCGGCGTACAAACGCACCTCGATGGCATGGCCGGCTATGCGCAGGTCTTCCTGGCGCAGGGGCAGCGGTTCGCCGGCCGCCACGCGCAATTGCCACTCCACCAGATCCAGCCCGGTGATCATCTCGGTGACCGGATGCTCGACCTGCAGGCGCGTGTTCATTTCCATGAAGTAGAAGCGGCCGTCGGGCTCGGCGATGAACTCCACCGTGCCGGCGCCCACATAACCCACGGCCTGGGCCGCGGCCACGGCGGCCTCGCCCATGGCCTTGCGGCGCTCGGGCGTCATGCCGGGGGCGGGCGCTTCCTCGATCACTTTCTGGTGGCGGCGCTGCACCGAGCAGTCCCGCTCGAACAGGTAGACGCAATGGCCGTGCTGGTCGGCGAACACCTGGATCTCGATGTGGCGCGGCTTCTGCAGATAGCGCTCGATGAGCACGCGGTCGTCGCCGAAGCTGGATTTGGCTTCGCGCTGGCAGGAGGCCAGCGCCTCGATGAACGCATCGGAGGACTCGACCACGCGCATGCCCTTGCCGCCGCCGCCCGCGCTGGCCTTGATGAGCACGGGGTAGCCGATCCTGTCGGCCTGCGACTTGAGGAACTGCGGGTCCTGGTTGTCGCCATGATAGCCGGGCACCAGCGGCACGCCGGCCTTTTCCATCAGCGACTTGGCGGCCGATTTGCTGCCCATGGCTGCGATGGCCGAAGCCGGGGGGCCGACGAAAGCAATGCCGGCTTTCTCCGCGGCCTGCGCGAATGCTTCGTTCTCGGACAGGAAGCCGTAGCCGGGATGGATGGCCTGCGCCCCCGTGTCCTTGGCAGCCTGGAGGATGGCTTCGGCGCGCAGATAGCTGTCGCGCGGCTCGGAGCCGCCGATATGGATGGCCATATCGCAGGCGGCGACGTGCTTGGCCTGCGCGTCGGCATCGGAATACACCGCCACCGTACGGATGCCCAGCTTGCGGGCAGTGGCGGCGACGCGGCAGGCGATTTCGCCGCGGTTGGCGATCAACAGGGTGCTAAACATTTTTTTATCATCCCGAAAAACCTAAGCCTTCAACAGCAATTGACCCCATCAGGGACACCGCAGATCCGGCTCCGCCGGTCTGCTGGTGTCGCCCCCTCCAGGGGGCGCGCGAAGCGCGTAGGGGGTGGGTCCTATCTACATGCGGAACACGCCGAAGCGCGTATCCTCGATCGGCGCGTTGAGTGCAGCCGACAGCGCCAGGCCCAGCACGCGGCGCGTGTCCGCCGGCACGATGATGCCGTCGTCCCACAGGCGCGCCGTGGCGTAATAGGGGTGGCCTTCGCGTTCGTACTGCGCGCGGATGGGCGCCTTGAAGGCTTCCTCTTCGTCGCCCGACCACTGTCCGCCCTTGGCCTCGATGCCTTCGCGGCGCACGGTGGCCAGCACGCTGGCCGCCTGCTCGCCGCCCATCACCGAAATGCGCGCGTTGGGCCACATGAACAGCATGCGCGGCGAGAAGCCCCGGCCGCACATGCCGTAATTGCCCGCGCCGAACGAACCGCCGATGAGCACGGTGAACTTGGGCACCGCCGCCGTGGCCACGGCCGTCACCATCTTGGCACCGTGGCGCGCAATGCCTTCGTTCTCGTACTTGCGGCCCACCATGAAGCCGGTGATGTTCTGCAAGAACACCAGCGGGATCTTGCGCTGCGCACACAGCTCGATGAAATGCGCGCCCTTCTGCGCCGATTCGGAAAACAGGATGCCGTTATTGGCGACGATGCCCACCGGCATGCCGTGGATGTGGGCAAAACCCGTGACCAGCGTGGTGCCGTAGCGCGCCTTGAATTCATCGAACTCGGAGCCGTCGACGATGCGCGCAATGATCTCGCGCACATCGAAGGGCTTGCGCGTGTCGGCGGGAATGATGCCGTTGAGCTCGGCCGGGTCGTACAGCGGCTCGCGCACAGGCGCCAGCGCCAGCGGCTGCGGCTTCTTGCGGTTCAGCCGCGCCACGGCTTGGCGCGCCAGCTGCAAGGCGTGCAAGTCGTTGGCGGCCAGGTGGTCGACCACGCCCGACAAGCGCGTGTGCACGTCGCCGCCGCCCAGCTCCTCGGCGCTGACGACCTCGCCCGTGGCCGCCTTCACCAGCGGCGGACCGCCCAGGAAGATGGTGCCCTGGTTGCGCACGATGATGGACTCGTCGCTCATCGCCGGCACATACGCGCCGCCTGCCGTGCACGAGCCCATGACCACCGCGATCTGCGCGATGCCCATCGAGGACATGACGGCCTGGTTGTAGAAGATGCGGCCGAAGTGGTCGCGGTCGGGAAAGACCTCGTCCTGACGCGGCAGGTTGGCACCGCCCGAATCGACCAGGTAGACGCAGGGCAGGCGGTTCTGCTGCGCAATCTCCTGCGCGCGCAGGTGCTTCTTCACGGTCATCGGGTAATACGTGCCGCCCTTGACGGTGGCGTCGTTGCAGACGATGACGCACTCGGTACCTTCGATGCGGCCGATGCCGGTGATGATGCCGGCGCCGGGCGCTTCGTCGCCGTACATGCCGTGCGCGGCCAGCGGCGAGAGCTCCAGAAAGGGGCTGCCCGGATCGATGAGACGCTCGACGCGGTCGCGCGGCAAAAGCTTGCCGCGGGCCACGTGCTTGGCACGGGCAGCGTCGCTGCCGCCCTTGGCCGTCCTGGCCGTGACAGACGCCAGATCGTCGATCTGGGCCTGCATGGCCCGGGCGTTATCGGTGAAGTCCTGCGACCGCGCATTGACGCGGGAATCGATGGTGGGCATGCACTATCCCGAAGAAGTTGTCTCGAAAACGGCGCTCAGGCTTCAGACCATTTCGATGGCCATGGCCACGGCTTCGCCGCCACCGATGCACAGCGTGGCCACGCCGCGCTTGCCGCCGGTCTTCCTGAGCGCGCCGATCAGCGTCACCAGCAAGCGCGCGCCCGAGGCACCGATGGGGTGGCCCAGGGCCGTCGCGCCGCCGTGCATGTTGACCTTGGCATGCGGCAGGTCGAACTCTTTCATGGCGGCCATGGTCACCACGGCGAAGGCTTCGTTGATCTCGTACAGATCCACGTCCTCGGCCTTCCAGCCCGTCTTCTTGAACAGGTTCTGCATCGCACCGACTGGCGCGGTGGTGAACCAGTTCGGCTCCTGCGCGTGCTGCGCATGGGCGACCACGCGGGCGATGGGCGTGCAGCCAAGCTTGGCGGCGGTGGAGGCGCGCATCATCACCAGCGCGGCCGCGCCGTCGGAGATCGACGAGGCATTGGCGGCGGTGATGGTGCCGTCCTTCTTGAACGCGGGCTTGAGCGTGGGAATCTTCTCGGGCGACGCCTTGGTCGGCGCTTCGTCGGTGTCGATCACGGTGTCGCCCGTGCGGCCGGCCACGGTGACCGGCGCGATTTCCCACTTGAAGCTGCCGTCCTCGGTCGCGGCGCGCGCGCGGCGCAGCGACTCGATCGAGAAGGCGTCCTGCTCTTCGCGCGTGAAGTGGTACTTGGCGGCGCAGTCTTCGGCAAAAACGCCCATGGCGGTGCCGCGCTGGTAGGCGTCTTCCAGGCCGTCCAGCGCCATGTGGTCGTACACGGTGCTGTGTCCGTAGCGGTAGCCCTGGCGGCCCTTGAGCATCAGGTAGGGCGCGTTGCTCATGCTTTCCTGGCCGCCGGCCACCACGACCTCGGCCGAGCCGACCGCGAGCAGATCGTGGCCGAACATGGCTGCCTTCAGGCCCGAGCCGCATACCTTGTGGATGGTGGTGCAGGCCACGCGCTTGTCCAGGCCGGCGTTGAGTGCGGCCTGGCGCGCCGGCGCCTGGCCCTGGCCGGCCTGCAGCACGTTGCCCATGATGACTTCGTCGATCTGGTCGGGCGCAATGCCGGCGCGCTCGACGGCAGCCTTGATGGCGACGGAGCCCAGCTGGTGCGCGGCCAGGCCGGACAGACTGCCCAGCATGCCGCCCATGGGCGTGCGGGCGACGGAAACGATGACGATGGGGTCGGACATGATGTAGCTCCTCGCTCTGACTGTGTTGGGTTGAAGGCCTCAGGCCGTCTCGTTGAACAGCTCTCTGCCGATCAACATGCGGCGGATTTCGCTGGTGCCGGCGCCGATCTCGTAGAGCTTGGCGTCGCGCCAGAGGCGGCCGGTGGGAAACTCGTTGATGTAGCCGTTGCCGCCCAGGATCTGCACGCCCTCGCCGGCCATCCAGGTGGCCTTCTCGGCGGTGTAGAGGATCAGCGCGGCGCAATCCTTGCGGACCTGGCGCACGTGCGCCGTGCCCAGGCGGTCCAGGTTCTTGCCTACCGCGTAGGCAAACGCGCGGCTGGCCTGCAGCACGGTGTACATGTCGGCGATCTTGCCCTGCATGAGCTGGAATTCGCCGATGGCCTGCCCGAACTGCTTGCGGTCGTGCAGATAGGGCACGGCCACGTCCATGACGGCCTGCATGATGCCCAGCGGCCCGCCCGACAGCACGGCGCGTTCGTAATCGAGGCCGCTCATCAGCACCTTGACGCCGCCGTTTACCTGGCCGAGCACGTTTTCCTCGGGCACTTCGCAGTCCTGGAACACCAGCTCGCCGGTGTGGCTGCCTCGCATGCCCAGCTTGTCCAGCTTCTGCGCGACGGAGAAGCCCTTGAAGCCCTTTTCGATGAGAAAGGCGGTGATGCCGCGCTGGTGTGCCTCGGGATCGGTCTTGGCGTAGACCACCAGCGTGTCGGCGTCGGGGCCGTTGGTGATCCACATCTTGCTGCCGTTGAGCACATAGCGGTCGCCCTTTTTCTCGGCGCGCAGCTTCATGCCGACCACGTCGGAACCGGCGCCCGGCTCGCTCATGGCCAGCGCGCCGATGTGCTCGCCGCTGACAAGCTTGGGCAGGTACTTGCGCTTTTGCGCTTCGTTGCCGTTGCGATGGATCTGGTTGACGCACAGATTGGAATGGGCGCCGTACGACAGGCCGATGGACGCGCTGGCGCGCGAGATTTCTTCCATCGCCACCATATGGGCCAGATAGCCCATATTGGTGCCGCCGTATTCCTCGCCCACCGTCATGCCCAGCACGCCCAGGTCGCCGAACTTGCGCCACAGGTCCATGGGGAATTGGTCGGTGCGGTCGGCCTCGGCGGCGCGCGGTGCGATCTCGGCCTGCGAGAAAGCCGCCACGGCCTCGCGCAGCATGTCGATGTCTTCGCCCAGGTCAAAATTCAGGCCGGGTATGTTCACGGGTTGTCTCCTTAGTCGTCTCTATGCTTGCTTGACCAGCAGCAGCTTCTCGCAGAGCCGCTCCTGCTCGGTGATTTCCTGCAGGGTTTCCTCGATGTC
>DAIDKG010000422.1 GCA_027450125.1 Bordetella sp.
CCGCCCGACATGCCGACGACGACGCGGCCCTTGGGGGCCTTTTTTGCGGAAATAACTGACATGATGGCCGCATTTTAGCGCCCCGGCTCTGGTTGCTCTCCTATCGCAGCCAGGGCGATTTTCCGGGTCCTTGCGTAGACGGCAAAAAGCCGGTCCGCCCGCCCTGGCGCCGTCGCCCAGGGTTAGTCCTAGCCTGGCAGCGCCCAGATTGTATAGACAGGTTATGGACAATGTGGCGAAAATAGGCGGCACCGGCGTCATGAGGCGCCGCCCCCTCCTACAGGACACGCCATGATGATTCGATCGTTTGCCACCCTGGCCCTCGCCGCGTCGCTGGGCGCCGCGTTCGCCGCCCCGGCCGCCGCCGAAAACACCAAACTGGCCCTGGGCATATCGGGCTGGACCGGTTTTGCGCCGCTGATCCTGGCCGACAAGGCGGGCATCTTCAAGAAGCACGGCATCGAAGTCGACTTGAAGATGATCCCTCAATCCTCGCGCAACCTCGCGCTGGCCTCGGGTTCGATCGAATGCGCCGCGACCACCGTCGAAACGCACGTGGCCTGGAACACCAACGGCGTGCCCATCACGCAGATCTTCCAGATGGACAAGTCCTATGGCGCAGACGGCATCGTCGCGCGCAACAGCATCAAGAGCATCGCCGATCTCAAGGGCAAGAGCGTGGCCGTCAGCGCGCCGGGCACTTCGCCGTACTTCCTGGTGGCCTGGATGCTGAACAAGAACCACATGTCCATGAAGGACATCAACGTCGTCACGCTCGAACCCGATGCCGCCGCCCAGGCCTTCATCGCCGGCAGCAACGATGCAGCCTCGACCTACGAGCCTTACCTCTCGTCCGTGCGTGACAAGCCCCAGGTCGGCCACATCCTGGCCACCACGCTCGACTACCCCATGATCATGGACACGGTCGGCTGCTCGCCCAAGTGGCTCAAGGCCAACCCCAAGACGGCCAAGGCGCTGACCGACTCCTACTTCGACGCGCTGGACATGATCTCCAAGGACCCGGACCAGGCCTACACGATCATGGGCGCGGCGTCCAAGCAGACGGCCCAGCAATTCAAGGCATCGGCATCGCTGCTGCGCTGGGCCAACCGCGCCGACAACAAGAAATTCTTCGCCAGCGAGATCGTGCCCTTCATGAAGCAAGCGGCCGTGATCCTCAAGGACGCCGGCGTGATCCGCAAGTTGCCCGACAACTATGCGGCCCTCTACGACGCGAGCTACATCCAGTGAAGCGCCGCGCACTCGCGCCGCTCGAGCCCGTCGGCTCGGGCGAGCGCTGGACCCTGGGCGTCGCCTTCTTCGCCCTTTTCGTCGCCGCCTGGGCGGCCATTACGTACGGCGGCCTGGTCCCGCCGCTGTTCCTGGCCGACCCGCTCACCATGCTGCGGCAAGGCTGGAATCTGTTCGCCCAATATGGCTTTCTCACCGATATCGGCATGACCGTGTGGCGCGTGCTGGGCGGCTTCGTGCTGGCGACCGCGGTCGGCGTTCCGCTGGGCATCGCCATGGGAGCGTACAAACGGATCGAGGCCTTCTTCGAACCCTTCGTCTCCTTTTGCCGCTACTTGCCCGCCTCGGCCTTCATTCCCCTGCTCATCCTGTGGGCCGGCATCGGCGAGGTTCAGAAGCTGCTGGTGATCTTCATCGGTTCGTTCTTCCAGATCGTGCTGATGGTGGCCGTGACGGTGGGCGGCGCGCGGCGCGACCTGGTCGAGGCCGCCTACACGCTGGGTGCCAGCCATCGCGGCGTGGTGCGCCGCGTGCTGCTGCCCGGCGCCGCCCCCGGCATTGCCGAGATCCTGCGCCTGGTGCTGGGCTGGGCCTGGACCTACGTCATCGTCGCCGAACTGATCGGGGCGTCCACCGGCATCGGCCACATGATCGTGCAAAGCCAGATCCTGGTGAACACCGGGCAGATCATCTTCGGCATCATCACCATCGGCATCATCGGGTTGATCTCCGACTTCGTCTTCAAGGCGGTCAACCGCCGCGTCTTCGCCTGGAGCAATCTCTGATGAGCCTGCTGTCCGTACAGAATGTCACCCGCGTATTCGAAGGCAAGCGCGGCCTGGCCACGCCGGCCCTGCAGCCCATCGACCTGAGCGTGGCGGAAAACGACTTCGTCACCATCCTGGGCCCGTCGGGTTGCGGCAAGTCCACCCTGCTGCGCATCGTCGCCGGCCTGGATTTTCCCAGCACGGGCCGGGTGCTGCTCGACGGCAAGCCCGTCGAAGGCCCCGGCGCCGACCGGGGCATGGTGTTCCAGAGCTACACCCTGTTCCCCTGGCTGACGATCGAGGAAAACATCCGCTTTGGCCTGCGCGAGCGCGGCCTGGGCGCAGCCGAGCAAAAGGAACGCAGCGACGATTTCATCGCCAAGGTAGGCTTGCGCGGCTTCGAGCAGCATTATCCCAAGCAGCTCTCGGGCGGCATGCAGCAGCGCACGGCCATCGCCCGCGCGCTGGCCAACGACCCGCGCATCCTGCTGCTGGACGAGCCTTTCGGAGCGCTCGACAACCAGACCCGCGTGCTCATGCAGGAACTGCTGCTGGGCATCTGGGAGTCGGCGCAAAAGACCGTGCTCTTCGTCACCCACGACATCGACGAGGCCATCTTCATGGCCAGCCGCGTGGCGGTGTTCAGCGCCCGGCCCGGCCGCATCAAGGCCGACATCCCTGTCGACTTCCCGCACCCGCGCAGCTACACCCTCAAAACCTCACCCGAGTTCATGGACATCAAGGCCAGGCTGACCGAGGAAATCCGCATGGAGGCCATGGCGGCGGCGCATTGAGCCGCGCCTTGCACCCCGCCATGACTCGAACCCAGCCCCGCCCCGGCTCCGTGGCCTTGTACCAGCAGGTCAAGGACTTCATCGCGCGCAACATCACCAGCGGAGCCTGGCCCCCCGGACATCGCCTGCCGTCCGAACACGAACTGGTGGCTCAGTTCGGCATCTCCCGCATGACGATCAACCGCGCGCTGCGCGAGCTCACCGCACAGGGCCAGGTCGAACGCATCGCCGGCGTGGGCAGTTTCGTCGCGCGCGAGAAGCCGCCGTCCACGCTGCTGCACATCGCAAATCTCGCCGAGGAAATCCGCCGCCGCGGCCACGACTACCGCTGCGACGTACTGGTGAGCGAACGCGTCTCGGCGCCTCTGGAAATCGCCGCTGCGCTGAACTTGAACGTGGGCGTGTCGGTCTTCCATACCCTGTGCGTGCATCGCGAGGACGGCGTGCCCGTTCAACTCGAAGACCGCTATGTCAACCCGCAGGCCGCGCCA
>DAIDKG010000423.1 GCA_027450125.1 Bordetella sp.
CCAGAAGCTGGTCGACGTGGTCATGGCGCCCACGCGCATCTACGTCAAGCAGGTGCTGGCCGCGCTGGCCAGGCACGGCGCCGCGATCAAGGGCCTGGCGCACATCACGGGCGGCGGCCTGCTGGACAACGTGCCCCGCATCCTGCAGCCGGGGCTGACGGCCAGGCTGCATCGCGACGCCTGGCAGATGCCGCAACTGTTCCAGTGGTTGCAACAGCAGGGCGGCGTGGCCGATGCCGAAATGCACCGGGTTTTCAACTGCGGCATCGGCATGGTGGTGGTGGTGCCGGCCGCGCAGGCCGATGCGATCGCGGCGACGCTGCGCGAGCAGGGCGAGACTGTGTTCGCGCTGGGCGAGATCGTGCCGCAGTCGGACGGAATGGCGCAGACCGTCGTGGTTTGACCGCGCCGCACCGTGCGTGATCCAGAGGCCTGTTTGGAGCGATCTGACCAGGTCTTCTTTTTTGGCGTGAACGGGCCCATGCCATGCAAGAGTGGTTGAAGAAAGTCCAGGTCATTTCGCTGGTCGGCTCGGCCGACCGGCGCACGGCGTTCGCGCAAAACAATCCCGAGCTCGACTTCGCGTTCAGGGACGCGGTCGACGGACGCGCGCTGGTTGCCTCGGGCTGGCTTGATCCGGCCATTTTCGCGGCCGACCTGCGCTACACCCCCGGGGCCTACGGCATCGCGGCAACCACCCACCAACTGTGGACCGAGATCGCCGCGGGCGACCGGATCACAACGATCGCGGAGGACGACGCGATTTTCAGGCCGGATTTTCACGCCATGGCGGCGGACCTGGCGCGGCAGGCGACCGGTGGCTTCGATCTGATCGTCTGGGCCTATAACTTCGATTCCGTCGTCCGCGTGGCCATGTTCGACGGCAGGGTCCCCTGCAAGATGTCGTTCAATCAGGACATCCTGCGCGCATCGCTGCGGGAGTTTCGCGCGGACCGTTCCCCGGTGCTGCTGCTGCGTCTGCTCGAATCGTTCGGCCTTTGCGCCTATTCGATCAGTCCGGCAGGAGCCCGGCAGTTGCTCGGGCTGTGCTTTCCCCTCAAGGATGAGGACGCCCATTCCCCGGGATTGCTCAGGCCCGTACCGAATCTTGGCATCGACCTGGCCATGATCCGCCATTATCCCGGCTTGCGCTGCTTCATGGCCTACCCGCCCCTGGCTGTCTCCCCCAACGTGTTCGAAACATCGACTGTCCAGTGCTTCTGAGTGGCAAGGCCGCATCACGCGGTCGCGTTCGGGTGAGGCCGCGGCGGCGCCTTGAAGGCTTTCCGGTCAGCGCAGCAGGTCGGCCGCGGCATCGACCACCTGGTCCGTTGCAGTATCGGCCATGCAGTCGATGCGTACACGATCCGGCTGCGCGCGCAGCCAGGTGATCTGGCGCTTGGCCAACTGCCGGGTCGCGGCGATGCCTTGTTCGCGGGCTTGTTCCAGCGTGGTGTCGCCGTCCAGATGTGCCCATAGCTGGCGGTAACCCACGCAGCGTATCGACGGCAGGCCGGGATGCAGGTCCCCGCGCGAGCGCAAGGCGCGGACTTCGTCGAGAAAACCCGCCGCCAGCATGGCATCGAAGCGCTGGGCGATGCGGGCGTGCAGGGCCAGGCGGTCGGCCGGTTCGAGGCTGACTGTTACGTAGCGGTGCGGGCCGGGAGCTGCCGTATTGCGTGCGCCCAGCAGCGCCGACATGGGCTTGCCGCTCAGTATGCAGATTTCCAGCGCGCGCTGGATGCGCTGGCTGTCGTTGGGCGATAAACGCGCTGCCGTGACGGGGTCGCGCTGGGCCAGCTCCGCGTGCAACGCGGGCCAGCCGCGTTCGGCGGCGCGGGCCTCGAGCTCGGCGCGCAAGGCGGGATCGGCCTGGGGCAGGTCGTCCAGACCGTCGCGCAAAGCCTTGTAATACAGCATGGTGCCGCCGGCCAGCAGCGGCACGCGGCCGCGGGCCCGTATCTCGTCGATCAGGCGCAGGGCATCGTCGCGGAACTGTGCGGCTGAGTAGGATTCGGCCGGGTCGCGGATGTCGAGCAGGTGCTGGGGCACGCGGGCGCGTTCCTGGGCATTGGGCTTGGCCGTGCCGATGTCCATGCCACGATAAATGGTGGCCGAGTCGACGTTGACGATTTCCAGCGGCCAGCGCCGCGCCAGGGCCAGGCAGGCTGCGCTCTTGCCGGCGGCAGTCGGGCCGGCAAGGCAGATCACGGGAGGCATCGAGGCGGAATCGGGCACGGGCTGAATCGTATGTCTTGAATGCGCGAGCGAAGGGCGCGCCTATTGCCCACGCATGAAGAGCTTGTCCAGGTCGCCCACGCTCCATTGCATCCAGGTGGGCCGGCCGTGGTTGCACTGGTCGGCGCGTTCGGTGGCTTCCATCTGGCGCAGCAGCGCGTTCATCTCGTCCAGCGTGAGCTTGCGGTTGGCGCGCACC
>DAIDKG010000424.1 GCA_027450125.1 Bordetella sp.
GCTACCTGCCTCCGCCGAATCTTCCGGAAGTAGGCCCGCTGCCAGCAGGGAAAAACGGCTATATCACCCTGGGATGCTTCAACAACCCTACCAAGATCAACGAGGTGGTGCTGGAGAAATGGGCCGGCATCATGCGCGCGCTGCCCGACTCGCGCCTGTTCCTCAAGGGTGGCGCCTACGACAGCGCCGCGTTGCGCCAGCGCTTGCAGGATTTCATGCGCGACCATGGCATCGCTGCCGAGCGCCTTCGTCTGGAAGGCCAGGCCACGCACTATGAATTGCTGGGCTGCTACAACGACATCGACATCGCGCTGGATCCCTGGCCCTATTCCGGCGGCCTGACAACCTGCGAGGCCCTGCTCATGGGTGTGCCCGTGGTGACGCTGCCCGGCCCCACCTTCGCCGGCCGCCATTCGGCGACCCATCTGGCCCATGCCGGCATCCCGGAGCTCGTAGCACAGGACTGGGATGAATATCAGTCGTGCGTGCTGGCGCTGGCATCCAATCTGGACAATCTATTCGCCTTGCGC
The DNA here is from genome assembly GCA_027450125.1 of Bordetella sp. Taxonomy (GTDB): domain Bacteria; phylum Pseudomonadota; class Gammaproteobacteria; order Burkholderiales; family Burkholderiaceae_B; genus Bordetella. Next base: position 531 of record DAIDKG010000424.1, read on the forward strand.
ACCAACCTGCGCAAAACTCTGCTCGGGTCAGCTGTCTGCGACGGTCCGCGCTATGCCGAGCATCTTGCCACCGCCTTGCGCGCCATCTGGCAGCGCTATTGCGAAGGAAAACCGCGTGCGTCCCTGGTGTTCACGCCCGATGGCAAGCCCTGGTTCGAAGACAGCGACGCTCCCATGCAAGTGGCCGAACCCGACGCTGCCGCTCGTGTGCTCACCGATGACAGCGACGGTTTTCAATTCCGGCTGCGCAGCAAGATTGTTACCCTGGATCATGGCGGGGCCTTCATAGGCACGAACGCATCGCGCAATCTGAGCAATCTGGGCAGTCTCATCACCATTGCCATCGATCCGGCGCACGTCCTGCGAGGACGCGAGCAGGATATGTGGGGCAGGCTGATGCAGCACCACCATCATCATGTGGCGCTGGGGGACGGCGCAACAGCCACGCTGTACCTCTGCCGCGACAGCGCCTTCAGCGGCACGCTCGCCCCCCTACCCGCATCGCGGCAGTTGCCAGCCTTGCAGAAAGCCACCGACATCCTTGGCACCCAGGCCATTCCCACAGTCCGCCTGGACGAGCTCACGGGGCTGGAAAAAATAGACTGGCTGATCCTGAACAGCGCCAACGATAATGCGGCCATTTTGCGCGGCGCTCAACGACTGTTGCCTAACACGCTGATCGTCCAGGCACGGACTCCCTTCATCGATATATTCGAGAAGCAAACCGACCTGGCGAGCCTTGGCAAGCTGCTTGCCGCCCACGGCTTCAGACTACTTTCCCCGGTCCAGCCGCATACGCTCAGCTATTTCCCGGAAGACCTCGAACTGCTCAAACCTCCTGTCCATTCGCAATGGGTGGCAGCCGACGCCGTGTTTGTGCCGGACCAAAGTCGCATACGCGCCATGGGTGACGATCAGCGCTGGAAACTGGCGTACTTGCTCCATTCGGCATACAACGCCCAAGATCTGGCTTATCAGGTGCTGCAGCAGATAGACCGGGACGTGGCCAGGCAATATTTGCGCGACGACGGCTGGCTGCACATGAATCCGCCCGCAGCCAAGGCCGATTCCGAAATTCCAGGCGAGCAGGCGCCCGGCAGAGTCAGCGCCTTGCCCGCAACGCCCACCGCGCCGCAAGTCAGAAAAGTGGACTTGCCCGCCGACACCAGCAAGGAGACGCGGCCAGGCTCCAGGCGCCCGTTCGTCTCCATAGTCATACCCACCTACAATCGCGCAAACGACCTGCGCCGCTGCCTGCACAGCGCGTTGGCCATCGACTGCGATGACATGGAGATCATCGTCAGTGACAAC
>DAIDKG010000425.1 GCA_027450125.1 Bordetella sp.
GCCCTGGTGGTGTCGGCGATCAGCAATGCCCGCCGCGCTGAAACGCTCGGCCTGCGCGGCGATGCCATCATCCTGTCGTGCAAGGTCAGCCACGTGCAGGATCTCATCGCCGTCTACCGCGACCTGTCTTCGCGTTGCGACTACCCCTTGCACCTGGGGCTGACCGAGGCCGGCATGGGCAGCAAGGGCATCGTGGCATCCACTGCGGCGCTGGCCGTGCTGCTGCAGGAAGGCATCGGCGACACCATCCGGATCTCGCTAACGCCCGAACCGGGCGGCGATCGCAGCCGCGAGGTCGTGGTGGCGCAGGAAATCCTGCAGACCATGGGCTTGCGCGCCTTCACGCCCATGGTGGTGGCCTGCCCCGGATGCGGCCGCACCAGCAGCACCGTCTTCCAGGAATTGGCCGACAGCATCCAGGGCTATCTGCGCCGCCAGATGCCCCAGTGGCGCCTGCAGTATCCCGGCGTCGAAAACATGAACGTGGCCGTCATGGGCTGCGTGGTCAACGGACCGGGCGAGAGCCGCCACGCCGACATCGGCATCAGCCTGCCGGGCACGGGCGAGGTGCCGGCAGCCCCGGTATTCGTCGACGGCGAGCGCACGGTCACGCTCAAGGGCGACCATATCGCCGAAGAATTCCAGGCCATCGTCGAAGATTACGTGGCCAAGCGCTACGGCAAAGCAGCGTAGGCATTTTCCCCGGTAAGAGAATATGTAGTTTTGTTGTTGAACACATCGCCCGGAGCGCCTGCGTGTCGGGGCAGTCCCGCAGGGACTTTGGCCGCCTAAGGCGTCGGCCAAACCCGAAGCGGCCAGGCACAGGGCGATGTGTTCAACAACAAAACGGATCAAGAACTCAAACAACGCAAACCAGATGACGCAGCAAGCCTTCCAAAAAGTCACCGCCATTCGAGGCATGAACGATCTTCTCCCAGGCGACAGCGCACGCTGGGAGCAGTTCGAGGAAATCGTGCGCGACTGGCTGCGCGGCTACGGCTATCGCAATGTGCGCACCCCCGTGCTCGAGCACACGCGCCTGTTCACGCGCGGCATCGGCGAAGTCACCGACATCGTCGAGAAAGAGATGTACACCTTCACCGATTCGCTCAACGGCGAATCGCTCACGCTGCGCCCCGAGATGACGGCCGGCATCGTGCGCGCCAGCATCGAGCACAACCTGCTCTACGACCGCGCGCACCGCGTCTATTCCATCGGCCCGGTTTTCCGCCACGAGCGTCCGCAGCGCGGCCGCTACCGGCAGTTCCACCAGATCGACGTCGAGGCCCTGGGCCTGGCCGGTCCCGATGTCGATGCCGAACTCATCGTCATGCTGGCGCGGTTGTGGAAGCGCCTGGGTTTGACCGACGTACGCCTGGAACTGAACTCCCTGGGCCAGCCGGCCGAACGCGCCGCGCACCGCGCGGCCCTGATCGCACACCTGGAAAAGCACCAGGACATCCTGGACGAGGACGGCAAGCGCCGCCTCTACACCAATCCGCTGCGGGTGCTGGACACCAAGAATCCCGCCATGCAGGAAATGGCCGACAGCGCGCCGCGCCTGTTCGACTTCCTGGGCGAGCAATCGCGCGCGCACTTCGACGGCGTCTGCCAGCGCCTGGCCGATGCCGGCATCGCGTACCGCCTGAACCCGCGCCTGGTGCGCGGCCTGGATTACTACAACCTCACCGTGTTCGAGTGGGTGACCGACCGCCTGGGCTCGCAGGGTACCGTCTGCGGCGGCGGACGCTACGACGGCCTGATCGAGCTTCTGGGCGGCAAGGCCGCGCCGGCGGTCGGCTTTGCCATCGGCATGGAACGCCTGCTCGACCTGTGGGAGCAGACCCAGGCCGCCGAAGGCCGGCAGCCGGCGCCCGAGCCCGAGTGTGACGTCTACGTGGTGCATCAGGGCGACCAGGCTCAGCGTCTGGCGGCCCAGGCTGCCGAAACCTTGCGCGACGCCGGGTTTTCCGTCGTGGTGCACGCCGGTTCGAGCGGTTTCAAATCGCAGTTCAAGCGGGCCGATGCGAGCGGCGCGCGGGTTGCGGTTATCCTTGGCGACGACGAAGTCGCCAACTGCACGGCCGGCGTCAAATTCCTGCGCGGCGCTGCCGAGCAGGAAAGCGCCCAGCGGCAGGTGGCGCTGGACCGCCTGGCCGAGGTGGTCGGCGCGGTATTCAACTCAAAATAAAGACGCAAAGTCAGAAACGGATAGGCAGCAGCAATGGCATACGATCTCGAAGAACAGGAAAAACTCGAAGCGCTCAAGGCCTGGTGGGAGCGCTATGGCACCCTGGCCACGACGATCGTGGTGATCGCCGCGCTGGCGGTGGCCGGCTGGTCCGGCTGGCGGGGCTACCAGGGCTACCGCGCCAACCAGGCCATGGGCTACTTTGAAGCGCTCGAGGACGCCGCGCGCGGCGTCAACGGACCGGGCGGCGCGGATGCCGCCACGCGCATCAAGGCAGCGTCCGATACGCTGCGCCGCGATTATGGCAGCACGGCCTACGCCTCCCGCGGCGTGCTGATCGCCGCGCAGGCCCTGCAAGAAAAGAAGGACTACTCCGGCGCCCAGCGCGAGCTCCAATGGCTAGCGGCCAGCAAGGACCACGCCGCGCTGCAACCGGTGGCCCGCCTGCGTCTGGCCGGCCTGCTGCTCGACCAGAAGCATTACGACCAGGCGCTGGCCCAGCTGGCCGATCCGCCTGCGGCATTCGCAGCCTTGTTCGCCGACCGCCGCGGCGACATCCTGGCTGCGCAAGGCAAGCGCGACGACGCGCGCGCGGCCTGGCAAAGCGCGATGGCGGCCATGCCGGCCGGCGATGCCCTGAAGCAGATCATTCAACTGAAACTCGATGCCTTGAGCGGAGCCTGATAGTGATGCGCCTTTTCCGTAGCCGCGTGTTGCGCGGCGCCATGATTGCCAGCCTTGCTGCCCTGGCCGGCTGTTCGCTGTTCTCTTCGCAGGATCATCGCTACGATCCTGCGCCGTTGACCCAGTATGCGCCGGGCCTGGCGGTGCGCACGGCCTGGCAGGTCTCGATCGGCAGCGGCTCCGGGCTGGGATTCACGCCGGCCGTCGTGGGCGACTCCGCCTACGCGGCCACGCCCGACGGCTCGGTCGTCAAGGTGGACCTCGCCACCGGCCGCGTGGTGTGGCGCGGATCGGCCGGTGCCAAGCTGACGGCCGGCGTCGGCAGCGATGGTTCGGTAGCCGTGGTGGCGACCGAATCGGGCCAGGTGATCGCGCTGGATGACACGGGCAAAATCAAGTGGAAAGCCCAGGCCACCAGCAATGTGAACATTCCGCCGGCGGTGGGCTCAGGCATCGTCGTGGTGCGCAGCGGCGACTACCGCATCCAGGCCTATGACGAGAACACGGGCGAGCGCATCTGGAGCGTGCAGCGTCCCGGCCCGGCGCTGTCCCTGCGCACCACGTCGCAGATGATCGTGACCGACCGCTGGGTCATCGCCGGCATGCCCGGCGGCAAGCTGATGATCATCGACGCCAAGAACGGTCTGGTCCATTGGGAAGGCGCTGTCGCCACGCCCAAGGGCACCACCGACCTCGAGCGCCTGACCGACGTGGTGGGCCGTCCGGTGGTGTCGGGCCCCTTGCTGTGCGCCGTGGCCTACCAGGGCCGGGTCGCGTGCTTCAATGTGACCGAGGGCATGCGCGTGGTCTGGGCCAAGGATTTCGACGGGTCCACCGGGCTGACCCTGGACGCGAATGCCGTCTACGCCCCCAGCATCCATTCCGTGGTCCAGGCCTTCTCGCTGCAAGATGGCGCGCCGCTCTGGACGCAGTCGGCTTTGAAGAACCGCGGGCTGACTGCGCCCGCCGTCGTGGGCGGCGCCATCGCGATGGGCGACTACGAAGGTTATGTGCACTTCCTGTCCGTGGCCGACGGCCGTCTGCTGGCGCGTCTCTCGGTGGGCGGCGACGCCATGCTGTCCACGCCGCAGGCTGTGCCGCAGGGCGTGCTGGTGCAGACGGGTAGCGGCAATCTCGACCTCATCAGCGCCAAGTGATGAGCCCTCGCGCCGCGCCTTCGGCTTGCTGCCCGCCTCTCGGCCTGCCGGCCGCCCGGATCCGCCGGGCTCGGCATGGTCCGCAGGGACTGCGCCGGGTACGGGTTCATTCCCCCGGGGGGCCGTATTTGCCCCGCGGCGGTCCGGCGGCATATTGATCGTTTTATCGGAATATTCGTGTCTTTCAAGCCTGTCATCGCCCTGGTCGGACGCCCCAATGTGGGCAAATCGACCCTTTTTAACCGCCTGACGCGCTCGCGCGCGGCGATCGTGGCCGACTATTCGGGCCTCACGCGCGATCGCCATTACGGCGAGGGCCGGGTGGGCGAGACGCCTTTCATCGTCATCGATACCGGCGGTTTCGAGCCGGTGGCCAAGAGCGGCATCATGGCCGAGATGGCGCGCCAGACGCGGCAGGCCATCGCCGAGGCCGACGTGGTGGTCTTCCTGGTCGACGCGCGGGCCGGCGTCAACGCCCACGACCACGAAATCGCCCGCCTGCTGCGCAAGTCCGGCCAGCAGCGCGTGCTGCTGGCGGTGAACAAGGCCGAGGGCATGGGGTCGGGCAAGGCCGAGGCGCAGTTCTACGAACT
>DAIDKG010000426.1 GCA_027450125.1 Bordetella sp.
GCCTATCGCACCGCGCTGGAGCGCGCCATGCAGGGCTACGCGCAAGCCTGCGCAGACGAAAACCCCCTGCAGATGACCGCCTGACGCGCCTGTGAAGTAAGCACTTCGGAGCCTGGGCTTGTGCCGACAAGCCCGGGCAGATTCCCTGACAAACACTAACGATTTATGGGGAAAGTCGTGCTTGTCCTGTCACTCTCGTCCTACTAGAATTAGTAGCGATGGATGGGGTGATACACTAGATATAGTAGAAACACCGCCGCAACACACGCTGTTCCGCCCGCGGCACCCTCCCCCTCCGACATTCTCATTCCTGGCAAGACCGGCCCGGTCTTGCCGCCTCGCTTTTTCGCACAGGAGCTTCCATGCAGACTTCGATCGCCTCTGTGACCCGGCCTTCCGCCGTGCCGCCCGCGACTGCCCCCGCTGACGCCGCCGGCGGCCAGTGGGCTGGCTACCAGATCATCCGCCGCAACGGCTCGGTGGTCGGTTTCGAACCCAGCAAGATCGCCATCGCCATGACCAAGGCCTTCCTGGCCGTCAATGGCGGCCAGGGCGCCGCCTCGGCCCGCGTGCGCGAGCTGGTCGAGCAGCTCACCGCGCAGGCGGTCAACGCGTTGGTGCGCAATCGCCCCGGCGGCGGCACCTTCCATATCTAAGACGTGCAGGACCAGGTCGAGCTGGCGCTGATGCGCTCCGGCGAACACGACGTGGCCCGCGCCTACGTGCTCTATCGCGAGAAGCGCGCCCAGGAACGCGCCGCAGCCGCCCACGCCCCGGGATCCGATGCCGCCGCGGCCGCCAGCGAGGCGGTCCTGCACGTCACCGAAGGCGGCGCGCGCCGCCCGCTCGACATGGCTGCGCTGCGCGCCACCATCGAAGCCGCCGGCGAAGGCCTGACCCAGTACGTCGACACCGAGGCCATCCTCAGGGAAACCGTCAAGAACCTGTATGACGGCATACCGGTCGACGAGGTCTTCAAGTCGGCCATCCTGTCCGCCCGCTCCCTGGTCGAAAAGGACCCGGCCTACACCAAGGTCACCGCCCGCCTGCTGCTGCACACGGTGCGCAAGGAAGTGCTGGGCGAGGAAGTCTCGCAGTCCGGCATGGCCACCCGCTACGCCGAGTACTTCCCGGCCTTCGTCGCCCGCGGCATCGAAGGCGGCCTGCTCTCGCCCGAGCTGGCCAAGTTCGACCTGGCCCGCGTGGCCGCCGCACTGGACGCAAGCCGCGACCTGCAGTTCGACTATCTCGGCCTGCAGACCCTGTACGACCGCTACTTCCTGCACATCGGCGGCACCCGCATCGAGCTGCCGCAGGTGTTCTTCATGCGCGTGGCCATGGGCCTGGCGCTGCGCGAGACCGATCGCGAAGCGCGCGCCATCGAGTTCTACGAGATCTTGTCCTCGTTCGACTTCATGAGCTCGACGCCCACGCTGTTCAACGCCGGCACCCTGCACTCGCAGCTGTCCTCCTGCTATCTCACCACCGTGTCCGACGACCTGGAAGGCATCTACGAGGCCATCAAGGAAAACGCGCTGCTGGCCAAGTATGCCGGCGGCCTGGGCAACGACTGGACGCCCGTGCGCGCGCTTCGCAGCCACATCAAGGGCACCAACGGCGAAAGCCAGGGCGTCGTGCCTTTCCTTAAGGTGGTCAACGACACCGCCGTGGCGGTGAACCAGGGCGGCAAGCGCAAGGGCGCGGTCTGCACCTATCTCGAGACCTGGCACCTGGACATCGAGGAATTCCTCGAACTGCGCAAGAACACCGGCGACGAGCGCCGCCGCACGCACGACATGAACACGGCAAACTGGATCCCCGACCTGTTCATGAAGCGCGTCATGGAAAACGGCGAATGGACGCTGTTCTCGCCTTCGACCTGCCCCGACCTGCACGACAAGGTCGGCCGCGAGTTCGAGGCGGCCTACCTGGGCTATGAGGCCAAGGCGGCCAGCGGCGAGATCACGCTCTTCAAGAAAATGCCGGCCATCTCGCTGTGGCGCAAGATGCTGTCCATGCTGTTCGAAACCGGCCACCCCTGGATCACCTTCAAGGATCCTTGCAACATCCGTTCGCCGCAGCAGCACGTGGGCGTGGTGCACAGCTCCAACCTTTGCACCGAGATCACGCTCAATACCAACGACTCGGAAATCGCGGTCTGCAACCTGGGCTCGGTGAATCTTCCCGCGCACATGAAGCTTGCCGCCGACGGCAGCTACGAACTCGACCACGACAAGCTCAAGCGTACCGTCGGCATCGCCATGCGCATGCTCGACAACGTGATCGACATCAACTATTACGCCGTCGACAAGGCGCGCAACTCCAATGCCAAGCACCGCCCGGTGGGCATGGGCATCATGGGCTTCCAGGACTGCCTGCACATGATGCGCGTGCCGTACGCCTCGCAAGCCGCGGTGGAATTCGCCGATCGTTCGATGGAAGCCGTGTGCTACCAGGCCTACTGGGCCTCGAGCGCGCTGGCCGAGGAGCGCGGCCGCTACCAATCGTACGAAGGTTCCTTGTGGTCGCGCGGCATCCTGCCGCAAGACACCATCGCGATGCTGCGCGACGAACGCGGCGGTTTCGTCGATGTCGATGCATCGAGCACGCTCGATTGGGATGCGTTGCGCGCGCGCATCAAAACGCATGGCATGCGCAACTCCAACTGCATCGCAATCGCACCAACCGCGACGATTTCCAATATCATTGGCGTGTCTGCGTGCATCGAACCCACATACCAAAACTTGTACGTCAAATCGAATCTCTCTGGCGAGTTCACGGTTGTCAACGATCACCTCGTTCGTGACTTGAAGAAACTCGGCCTGTGGGACGAAGTCATGGTCGCCGATCTCAAGTACTTCGACGGCAGCCTGTCCCGCATCGATCGCGTTCCCGCCGAACTGCGCGAACTCTACGCCACCGCGTTCGAAGTCGAACCGAGCTGGCTGGTCGAGTGCGCATCGCGCCGCCAGAAGTGGATCGACCAGGCCCAATCGCTGAACATCTACATGGCCGGCGCCTCGGGCAAGAAACTGGACGACACCTACAAGCTCGCATGGCAGCGCGGCCTGAAGACCACGTATTACCTGCGCACGCTGGGTGCCACCAGCGCCGAGAAGTCCACCGGCCGCGGCGGCGAGCTGAACGCCGTCAGCGCCACGCCCGCCCCCGGCGCCTCGGCTTCGGCCATGGCGCCCAACCTGCCCGAACCCGAAATCGTCGGCGCAGTCTGCACTATGAAGCCGGGCGACCCCGGCTTCGAAGAGTGCGAAGCCTGCCAATAACGTTTCGGAGAATTCGACATGCTGAACTGGGAAGACAACGCCACCCAACAAACGGCACCCGCCGCGGGTGGCTCCGCTGCCGACGCGAACTTGCGCCCCGCGTCGGGCGCGTTCGCCGACGCGGCCATCCCGACGCCCGCGGACGCGTCGCAGTACGACGCGTCGCGCCGTGTGAAAGTGGCCGATAAGCGCATCATCAACGGCCAGACCGACGTCAATCAGCTGGTGCCGTTCAAATAGAAGTGGGCCTGGGAAAAATACCTGGCCACCTGCGCCAACCACTGGATGCCGCAGGAAATCAATATGTCGCGCGACATCGCGCTGTGGAAAAACCCCAACGGGCTGACCGAGGACGAGCGCCGCATCGTCAAGCGCAATCTGGGTTTCTTCGTCACGGCCGACTCGCTCGCCGCCAACAACATCACGCTGGGCACCTACCGCCACATCACGGCGCCCGAGTGCCGCCAGTTCCTGCTGCGCCAGGCCTTCGAAGAAGCAATCCACACCCACGCCTACCAGTACATCGTGGAAAGCCTGGATCTGGACGAATCCGAGATCTTCAATGCCTACAACGAAGTGCCGTCCATCCGGGCCAAGGACGAGTTCCTCATCCCGTTCATCGACGCCATTTCCGATCCCGGCTTCAAGACGGGCACGCCCGAAGCCGACCAGACGCTGCTCAAGTCCCTGATCGTCTTCGCCTGCCTGATGGAAGGCCTGTTCTTCTACGTGGGCTTCACGCAGATCCTGGCGCTGGGCCGGCAGAACAAGATGACCGGCGCCGCCGAACAGTACATGTACATCCTGCGCGACGAGTCCATGCACTGCAACTTCGGCATCGACCTGATCAACACCATCAAGCTCGAGAACCCGCACCTGTGGACGCCCGAATTCCGCGAGGAAATCCGCGGCCTGTTCAAGAAGGCGGTCGATCTCGAATACGCCTACGCCGAAGACACCATGCCGCGCGGCGTGCTGGGCCTGAACGCCCCCATGTTCAAGTCGTATCTGCGCTTCATCGCCAACCGGCGCTGCCAGCAGATCGGCATCGAACCGCTGTTCCCCCAGGAAGAAAACCCCTTCCCGTGGATGGCGGAAATGATTGACCTGAAAAAGGAACGCAACTTTTTCGAAACCCGCGTGATCGAATACCAGACCGGCGGCACACTGAACTGGGAATAGGCCGAAACGCACCGCCGCCTTCGCGGCCTGGCGGTGCTGCCCCTTCCCACTCCTTGGCTCCCGGTGTAGCATTCGCCACGCAAGACTTACGGTAGACAGCACGATCGTCTGCCGGCGCCATTTGAAATGGCTCGCGCGAGAAACGCGGGGGCCATATCAAATGGCCGTGCTGAATTCATTAGCGCAAGCCGTTGCAACACTTCCGCTCGTACAGGGTCGTGGCATGCGCCGATGAATAGCCCGAGTGCGGTCCGCCATCCGGCGGAACGTGACACGGGTTTATGTTCTGGGACCCCTGAACCTAAGGAGCATGACCATGGCAACTGCCAAGAAAGCCGCCAAGAAAGCGGTGAAGAAGCCCGCGGCCAAGAAGGCCGTCAAGAAGGTCGTCAAGAAAGCCGCCGTCAAGAAGGCCGTGGTGAAGAAGGCCGCCGTCAAGAAGGTCGCGGTCAAGAAGGTAGCGAAGAAGGCCGTCGCCAAGAAGGCCGTCAAGAAGGTCGCCGCCAAGAAAGCCGCGGTCAAGAAGCCCGCTGCCAAGAAGGTCGCCAAGAAGGCCGTCAAGAAAGTAGCGAAGAAGGCCGTCAAGAAGGTTGCCAAGAAGGCCGCCAAAAAGGCTGCCAAGAAACCTGCGGCCAAAAAGCCTGCTGCGAAAAAGCCCGCTGCGGCCAAGAAAGCTGCGCCCAAGAAGCCCGCCATGCCGCCCTCGACGGCTGCTGCGCCGGGCGCCAAGACGGCGCTCAATCCCGCCGCTTCCTGGCCCTTCCCGACCGGCGGCCGTCCCTAAACAGACGCCGCTGCGTTGAGCAGTCAAGCCGCCTGGCCCAGCCAGGCGGCTTTTCTTTTGCCCTGCCGACGCGAACGCCGGAGGGGGGCGGTATGCGACAATGATCCCTGTCAACTTCATGCAAGGCTAAGGGCACGGCACACATCATGTTCGGCGAAATCGCGCGCTTCCTGCTCGACATCATCTTCACCCTCTTCGGCGCGGCGCTCATCCTGCGCATCTGGATGCACGCGGTACGGCTGCATCCGCTCAACCCCGTGGCGCGAGGCGTCCAGCAGGCCAGCAACTGGCTGGTCATGCCGCTGCGCAGAGTCATTCCCGCCACGGGCGCGATCGACTGGACCACCCTGGTAGCCCTGTGGCTGGCCGCACTGGTCTACCTGGTTCTGGCCTGGCTGCTGAGCGTG
>DAIDKG010000427.1 GCA_027450125.1 Bordetella sp.
CCTTGCGGCGGGGAAAGCTTTACACCGTCTTGCCGCGGTAAATCACCATCGCAGTGCCCTGGCTTTGCGCGAAGTTGTCGTAGCCGACCAGACGGACATGGTTGTTGGGGTTGGCCTTGTGGCAGGCTGCAGCCTCGCCCAGGATCCTGTCCACATCGGTCTCGCCGAACATCGGCAGCTTCCACATGTACCAGTAGTTGTCCATCAGGTGCTCGGGCTCGGTATGCTCGACCGCCGGATTCCAGCCCTTTTTCACGATGTACTCGACCTGTTTCCTGATCTTGTCAGCGTCCAGGGCCGGCAGATAGGAAAAGGTTTCGAACTTGCGGCTGGCGGGATCGCTCAACCGGCTTTTGTAATCCATCATTTCAGACATAATGTTCTCCAGTATTTGTTTGATTCCCGGCTTTCGCCGGGAAATTCATCACTTGTGTGCCACGTCCAGCTTGTCGACGGTGTCGAACTCGAACTTGATCTCTTTCCACGTTTCCATGGCGATCTTGAGTTCGGGACTGTGCTTGGCAGCTTCGGTCAGAACAGCCTTGCCTTCCTTCTCGACCTGGACGCCGCGGTTGCGCGCTTCCACGCAGGCTTCCAGCGCGACGCGGTTGGCTGCAGCACCTGCTGCATTGCCCCAGGGATGACCCAGCGTACCGCCGCCAAACTGCAGGCAGGCGTCATCGCCGAAGATCGCGACCAGCGCGGGCATGTGCCATACGTGGATGCCGCCGGATGCGACAGGGAAGACACCGGGCATGGAGCCCCAGTCCTGATCAAAGAAAATGCCGCGGCTACGGTCTTCCTTGATGAAGGAATCGCGCATCAGGTCGATCCATCCGAGGGTCGAGGCACGATCGCCCTCCAGCTTGCCCACGACGGTACCGGAGTGCAGGTGGTCGCCGCCGGAAAGACGCAGGATCTTGGCCAGCACGCGGAAATGGATGCCATGGTGCGGGTTGCGATCGATCACGGCATGCATCGCGCGGTGGATATGCAGCAGGATGCCGTTGTCGCGGCACCAGTTGGCCAGGCCCGTGTTGGCGCAGAAGCCGCCGGTGATGTAGTCGTGCATGATGATGGGAGCGCCGATTTCCTTGGCATATTCCGCACGCTTGTACATTTCTTCCGGGGTCGGCGCGGTCACGTTGAGGTAGTGGCCCTTGCGCTCGCCGGTTTCGCGCTCGGCCTTGTGGACAGCTTCCATCACGAAGTCGAAACGCTGCCTCCAGCGCATGAAGGGCTGGCTGTTGACGTTTTCGTCGTCCTTGGTCAGGTCCAAGCCGCCGCGCAGGCATTCATAAACAGCACGACCGTAGTTCTTGGCGGAAAGACCGAGCTTGGGCTTGATGGTGCAGCCGAGCAATGCACGGCCATACTTGTTGAGCATGTCGCGCTCGACCTGGATGCCATGGGGCGGACCGCCGCAGGTCTTGACATAGGCGATAGGGAAACGCACGTCTTCCAGACGCAGGGCGCGGATTGCCTTGAAACCGAACACGTTGCCTACGAGCGAGGTGAACACGTTGACAACGGACCCCTCCTCGAAAAGGTCGATCGGGTAGGCTACGAATGCATAGAAACAGGTGTCGTCGCCGGGAACGTCCTCGATGCGGTAGGCGCGGCCCTTGTAGTAGTCCAGATCCGTCAACAGATCGGTCCAGACCGTGGTCCAGGTTCCGGTCGAGGATTCGGCCGCAACGGCAGCTGCCGCCTCTTCGCGGTCCACGCCGGGCTGCGGGGTAATTTTGAAGCACGCCAGGATATCGGTATCCAGCGGCGTGTATTCGGGCATCCAGTAAGTTTGCCGGTATTCCTTCACGCCGGCATTATAGGTTTTGACAGCCATAGCAGCCTCCTCAAGAGAATGAAAATATCCCGAAACCGGGATGTTGCGAGTCGTTCACTTTCGACTTGAAAACACTATACCGGCCCATTATCATAAGAAACAGTCAGATGTTTTGATTATTATCATCACCAAAAGCTTATGGTATATTGTCGATAGCCGGAACAACAAGTATAGGTCGCCATGCTCCATTTGACTTTCCGTCAGCTCAGCGTATTCGAATCGGTCGCCAGAAACCTGAGTTTTTCGCGTGCCGCCGAGGAAATGCATCTGACGCAGCCTGCAGTATCCATGCAGATCAAGCAGCTGGAAGAAAATATCGGCCTGCCGCTGTTCGAGCAATTGGGGAAAAAGATCTTCCTGACCGAAGGAGGCAAAGAACTCTACCATTACAGCAGGATCATCGCGCAGCAACTCCTTGAGGCCGAATCCGTCCTGTCCGAACTGAAGGGCCTGGAGCGGGGAAAGCTGAACATTTCCGTGGTCAGCACGGCAAATTATTTCGCCCCCCAGCCACATAAGCGTAGAGATAGCCGTACACGATTTGGTAAAACCGCTGACACA
>DAIDKG010000428.1 GCA_027450125.1 Bordetella sp.
AGCGGCACCAGGTTGTCCCGGGCGCGGACGCCGGCCAGCACGTCCAGTCCGTCCCTGCCGGGCAGGCCCAGGTCGAGCAATATCAGGTCGTAGCGCTGGCAGCCCAGCGTGGTGAGCGCCGTCTGCCCGTTCCTGACCCAGTCCGCCGCATAGGACGCGTCTTTCAACGCGTCCTGGATCGCGGCGCCGATCATCGGATCGTCCTCGACCAGCAATACCCGCATTTGCCCTCTCTTTCCGTTGTGTCGTCCGGATGCGCCGCCGGGCCGGCCTGAAGACGCCAGCCGCGGACCGGGCCTTCCAGCGTAGCTTATGCCGGGCCGATCATTCCGAAACTTCGCTGCGCGCGCCCGAATCCATGCCGATCTGCGCAGCCGCCACCAGCAGGACGATCACCGCCAGGAACAAGGCACTGGTCCAGGCGGTCCCCATGCCCAGGCCGCCGTCGGCCCTGGCCTGCGTGAGCAGATCGCCCAGGGAGGCGCCAAACGGCCGGGTCATGATGTAGCCGACCCAGAAAGTCAGCACCGCATTGCCGCCCAGGCGCCAGGCGGCGCAGGTCATGGCGATCAGCACGCCGAAGACGGCCGCGCCCCGGGCGAAGCCCAGGCCCAGTGCCTCGGTTGCCAGGTCGCCCGCGGCGGTTCCCAGCGCGAAAGTGCAAAGAATGGCGGCCCAGTAGAACAGCTCGCGGCGCCGCGTCACGATATCGTGAATGGACAAGGTGTGTTCGACCCTGTGCCAGACGAAGAAGATGGCCATGAGCGCCACGAAGAATACCGAGGTGCTCAGGTACAGACTGACTCCCAGCCCGTCGGTCAGCAGATCCGTGATCTGAGTTCCGACCACACTGACCAGCACCACGGTGAGCCAATAGATCCAAGGCGTGTAACGGCGGGCGCGCAGTTGCAGCCACAACGCCGCGGCCAGAAGCGCAGCCATCAGGAGACTGGTCGCGACCAGGCCGAGGCCCACTCTGACGGCCAGGAAGTCCGCGCCGGTTTCGCCCACGGTGGTGGACATGATCTTGATGATCCAGAAAGACAGCGCGATTTCCGGAACTTTGCCGAGCCAGCCGGCCGGTCTGGCCGTGAACCAGGTATTCATGGGTGTTCTCCTGCCGAAATAAACGTGTGCCGGCAGTGTGGCCAGGGCGGCTTAGCCCAGGCATAGGCCCCAGGTGCGCAAGATGCCGGGCGGATACAGAATCGATCCGCGATAAATCACTTGCACGTGACGCGAGAATCGTGGTACTCTTAAAGAGATAGATTCGCACTAGGCCGCTTTTCCCAAGGTCTTTCTGCAGCCCCGCTGGCCATGTTTCTTGGCCCTACCGCGCGAGCGGCTCGCTACAGCATCCCCATTGATTGCGTTTGAGTGTTTCTGTCCCCGTCGGCGTTGCGCCTTCGGGGTACGCGCGTTTTTTCAATTTCATTCCAGAAGGAAACACCATGACCACTCAAACCGGCACCGTCAAATGGTTCAATGACGAAAAGGGCTTTGGCTTCATCGCCCCGACCGACGGCTCCAAGGACCTGTTCGCGCATTTCAGCGAAATCCGCAGCGAAGGCGGCTTCCGCTCGCTGGCTGAAGGCGCGACCGTGGAATTCGAAGTCAAGCAGGGCCCCAAGGGTCCGCAAGCCACCAATATCCGGGTGTGCTGATTCTGGCTTCATCGCCACGCAAGAATGGGGATGGCTCATCCCCATTTCTCACAAACCGCGCCAAGACGGTTTTTTCCGATTACGGCGCACACCTCAAGAAGACGATATGCAAAAAAACATTGAGGCCGGGCGTTACCTTGTCTCACCCATCATTTCCCCTCACATCGACGGCGGTTTCAGCGCCTCGGTTTCCATCCGATCAGGACGCGGCACGGGCACTACGGATCGCATCATGCGTTTCACGCCCCGCTTTTCCAGCCACCGGGCGGCCTCGCGCTACGCAACCGCCGAAGGCTTGAGCTGGGTGAGCAAGCACTGATCGCATCGCGCATCGAGTCCGGCATGGCGCCCACGCGCCCGGCCCGGACTCTCCCCCTCATACACACAGGAGCATCCGGATGGCCAAGGAAGAACTCATCGAAATGCAGGGCCTCGTCAACGAAGTGCTGCCCGATTCCCGGTTCCGCGTAACGCTGGATAACGGGCATCAGGTCGTCGCCTACACCGGCGGCAAGATGCGCAAGCACCACATCCGCATCCTGGCCGGCGACAAGGTCTCGCTCGAGATGTCGCCCTACGACCTGTCGAAGGGGCGCATCACCTTCCGGCATCTCGAGCGCCGCACCGACGCCGCCCCTGCGCGGCGTACATTCCGCAGGTAAGCCGGCGGCTCCTGCTTCAGCGCCGCAGCGGCCCGCCGCGCGGCCTTCAGCGCGGCTCGCGCATGTGCTGCGCCAGCTCGGCCTGACCCCGTGCGGCCAGCGTTTCGCTGGCGCCCAGCCGGTCGCGCGGCTCCTTGTTCTGGCTCAGCTTGCGCTTGCCGACCAGCGCGGTCACGGCGATCTCGATGCCCACGATGGCCTTGAGCATCTCGTCGATGAACTCCGGCGCCGAATCCCCCATCTTCCACGGCCTGGGCTCGCCAGCTTCGTGCGCGCGCGTCAGGCGGGCGACGATGCCGCGCACGAATTTCTCGTCGTCGCGCACGGCCAGGCGGCCGTGCGCATGCACCACTTCGTAGTTCCAGGTCGGCACCTGCCGGTGCGTCTCGTGCTTGCCGGGATACCAGTTCGGCGAGATATAGCCCTGCGCGCCGCGAAAGACGACCATGACGTCGGCGCCGCCAGCGCATTGGCGCCACACCGGGTTCGCTCGCGCGACATGGGCCGTCAGCACGCCATGCGTTCCCGCGCCGGGATCGAACTCGAAGGGGATGTGGTTGGCATCCAGCCCCTGGGCATCATGCGTGACCAGCATGCCCAGCGGGTGGGCGCGGATGATGCGGGTCAGTTCTTCAGGGCGGGTTTCGGCAAAATGGGCGGGTACGTACATGGCGGCATCGGCTCGTCGAAAAATGGTTTTGTGACTATGCCCCCTATCTGGCATTATTAAAAGAACCAGTTTTCACCATTTTTAATGGTCCAGTTGCTTTTGCCGCGCCATCGCCGCCCCGGCACCACCGGAGCCGGGCGGCGCATCTACGACCTGCTGCGCGGCCAGATGGCCGACGGCACGCTGGCGCCGGGCGCGCGGATCTTATCCACCCGCGCCTTGGCCGCGGAACTGGGCGTATCGCGGACCACGGTCACGGCCGCCTATGAACAGCTCGCCGCCGAGGGGTTCCTGGCAACCGCGCCCGGCCGGGCAGCCCGCGTCGCCGGCTCCCTGACGGCGCCGGCCCGGCCTGCGGCCAACCGTCAGCCTGCATCCGCGCCGTCCCTGTCCGCATTCGGCCGCCGGTTGGCCGGCCTGAAAATACCGGCGCTGTCCCGCGCCGAACCCGTCCGCTACGATTTCCGGTACGGCGCACTGGCTGCGCGGGATTTTCCGGCCCGGACCTGGCGGCGCGCCTATCAGGCCGCGCTGCAGCGCCAGCCGCAGTGCCTGTCCTACATTCTTCCCGAGGGCGACCCGTCGCTGCGGCGCGCGCTTCAGGGCTATTTGCGCCGCACACGCGGCATAGCCTGCGATACCGAACAAATCCTGGTGGTGCAGGGTTCCCAGCAGGCCATCGATCTTTGCGCGCGCCTGCTGCTGGATGCCGCAGACGCCTTTGCCTTCGAGGACCCCGGTTACCTCACGGCGCGGCACTGCTTCGAGGCCACCGGCGCCCGCCTGCTGCCGGTGCCGGCGGACCGGCACGGCATCGATACGGACCGCTTGCCCGAAGACGAGCGGGTCAGGCTGGCCTACGTAACGCCGTCGCACCAGTTCCCGCTCGGAGGCGTTCTGCCCATCGGGCGCCGCCTGGACCTGCTGCGATGGGCGCAACGCCGGCGCGCCTGGATCGTCGAAGACGATTACGACGGCGAATTCCGCTATGGCCAGCGCCCCATCGACGCCTTGCAGTCCATCGATACGCAAGGGCGCGTCATCTATGTCGGCACGTTCTCCAAAGCCCTGTCGCCCCAGTTGCGGCTTGGCTACCTGGTGTTGCCGCACGCCCTGGTGCCGGTTTTCCGGCAGGCCAAGCGACTGGCCGACCGGCACGCGCCCGCCCTGGAACAGCAGGTGCT
>DAIDKG010000429.1 GCA_027450125.1 Bordetella sp.
GGCGTCGTCCAGCTCGGCGATCTCGGCCTCGATGGCTGCACAGATCGCCACCACGGGCGCGTTCTGCTTGGTGGCGTAGTCGGTCAGGCGATCGAGCAGCGGATTGTTCTCGAAGCCGTCGTCGCTGACGTTGGCCACGAACATCGCCGGCTTGGCCGTGATGAAGCCGAAGGACTTGAGCGAGAACAGCTCGTCGGCATCCAGGCCCAGCGAGCGGATGGGCTGGCCGGCGTCCAGGTGCTTCTGGCAGCGTTCGAGCAGCGCCACCAGCTTGGCCGCTTCTTTGTCGCCCGAGCGCGCCGTCTTGTTGTTGCGGTGGATGGCCTTCTCGATGGTCTGCAGGTCGGCCAGCGCCAGCTCGGTGGAGATCACCTCGATGTCGGCGATGGGGTCCACCTTGCCGGCCACGTGGATCACGTTGGTGTCTTCGAAGCAGCGCACCACGTTGACGATGGCGTCGGTCTCGCGGATGTGCGAGAGGAACTGGTTGCCCAGGCCCTCGCCCTGGCTGGCGCCGGCCACCAGGCCGGCGATGTCCACGAACTCGACCACCGCGGGCACGATGCGCTCGGGCGACACGATCTCGGCCAGCTTGGCCAGGCGCGGATCGGGCACTTCGACCACGCCGACATTGGGTTCGATGGTGCAGAAGGGATAGTTCTCGGCCGCGATGCCCGCCTTGGTCAGGGCGTTGAAAAGAGTCGATTTGCCGACGTTGGGCAGGCCGACGATGCCGCATTGCAGAGCCATGAAAATCCTATATTTATCAATTCACTATCGAGTCCGACGCGGACGTGGCCGAGCGCTTGCTCCGCAAGGGGGGAGGCTCGGGCGGGCATCGCCTGGACGCGCGTGGGAAAATAGCGGTATCGGGCAAGGCTGCAGGACGCCGCCCGCCGGTTACCCACGAAGGGCATGATTTTAACCGAGTGACCAGGCCGCAGGAAAAACGAGGCCGGGCAAGACCGCTGCCCGACTTCCAGGCCCGACCGCCCGGCTTGCCCGCAACCTCACTGGAGATCTCATGCGCTACAACCTACTCGGCCAGACTGGGCTCTATGTTTCGGAACTGTGCTTCGGCACGATGACCTTCGGCGGCCAGGGCCACTGGGCCAATATGGGCCGCCTGCAGCTCGATGAAGTCTCGGCGCAGCTCAAGACGGCCTTCGAGGCCGGCATCAACTTCATCGACACGGCCAACGTCTATTCGTTCGGCGAGTCCGAGACGCTCACCGGGCAGGCCATCAAGAAGCTGGGCCTGCCGCGCGATGAGTTCGTCATCGCCACCAAGGCCACCGGCCCGATGCGCCAGGACGTTCCCAATGCGGTCGGCCAGTCGCGCTACCACCTGATGAACCAGGTCGACGCGAGCTTGAAGCGACTGCAGCTAGATCACATCGACCTGTACCAGCTGCATGGCTTCGATCCGCTGACCCCGCTGGAAGACGTGCTGTCGACGCTGAACGACCTGGTGCGCAGCGGCAAGGTGCGCTATGTCGGCCTGTGCAATATGGCCGCGTGGCAGATCATGAAAGGGCTGGCCATCTCCGACAGGCGCGGCTGGGCGCGCTTTGAAAGCGTGCAGGCGTACTACACCCTCGCCGGCCGCGACCTGGAGCGCGAGGTGCTGCCGCTGGCGCGCGACCAGAAGCTGGGCGTGATGGTGTGGAGCCCGCTGGCGGGCGGGCTGCTCAGCGGCAAGTACAGCGAGGACGGCAAGGCGCCGGAGGGCGCGCGCCGTGCCAATTTCGACTTTCCCATCGTCGACAAGCCGCGCGCGTTCCGCTGTATCGAGGCCATGCGCCCGATCGCGCAAAAGCACGGCGTGTCGGTGGCGCAGATCGCGCTGGCGTGGCTGCAGCACCAGGATGCGGTGAGCACGGTCATCATTGGCGCCAAGACGCAGGCGCAGCTCGAAGACAACATCGCCTCGACGAAGGTGCGCCTGGATGCCGACGACCTGGCCGCGCTGGATGAAGCCAGCAAATTGCCGCCGGAATATCCCGGCTGGATGATCGGGTTCCAGGGCCAGTACCGCGCCAAGGCGCCGGTGAAGGAATAAGCACAGCTCGCCCGGCGGGCGTCTCTTGCCATTCTTGCATTTTCGGCAAAGTGCAATCATTGCATTGATGCAATGATTGCACTAGAATTGCCATATGCCAACGCTAGTCCGTCTCGCCGTCTGCACCATCACTATGTATGCCGGCGATCATCTTCCGCCGCATTTTCATGTGCGAATGAACGACGGTCGAGAAGCGCTTGTCGTCATCGAAACCCTGACTGTCCTGGCCGGCGCGATCAAGCCGCGTGAATTGGCCGAAGCCGTCGCCTGGGCGCACGGCAATCGTCCCGCATTGATACAAAAATGGCAGGAGTTGAATCCATGAACCAGCCTCAGTTCGTCATTACTCGTGTTGCTGCCGTCAGCCCGCAACGACTGGCGCTGACATTCGCGGACGGCTATGCCGTACAAGTCGATTTGTCTGGCTTGATAGCCAGGCATCCTTCCCTGGTCCGCCTGCAAGACCGCAAGGTGTTCAGCAAGGTCGCACTCGACGAATGGAAGCGCGGCGTCGTTTTCGCCGGCGACGATGATCTGAGTCTTGCCAGCGACAACCTGCGAGCGCTTGCATTGGAACAAGCCGGGGAGTACTCGCATCAGCACGTCATCGCATGGATGCATCAAAACGGCTTGACGCTGGACGATGCAGCCCGAGCTCTGGGCATCAGTCGCAGAATGCTGGCTTACTACCGCAGCGGCGAAAAGGTCGTACCCAAGACCATTGGGCTTGCCATGCTGGGGTGGGAATCGCTGCATCGCCAGCGCAAGGCCGCATGAGGGCACGCATCGACATACGGCATAGGCCGCTGGCTTGATTGAACCTTGACCGAAGAAACAGCCCCCGCCCTCAATGGCGATGCCGGTGATGGATGTCCGGAAAATGCGGATGGCTGTGCGTGATGGGTTCGTGGCGGTGCGCATGGCTGTGCGGCTCGCGGCCGTCCCAATCCGCATCGTGCTCGTGCCGGTGATGCGCGTCGTGCACGTGCCGATGCGTATGCTCCAGCGCCTCGTGCGTATGCGCGTGCGCGTGCCGCTCGGTCAGGTGCAGCCACACGCCCAGGGCCATCAGGGCAGCCGCCAGCCAGAACTGCCATGAGGTCTGCTCGCCCAGGAACACGAGCGCGATGGCCGCGCCGACGAAAGGTGCCGTGGAGAAATACGCGCCCGTGCGCGACGAGCCCAGACCGCGCAACGCCAGCACGAACATCACCAGGCTGATGCCGTAGCCGAACAGGCCCAGGGCCATGGCGGACAAGGCCACCTGCGCCGGCGGCCATGCCGCGCCCAGGGACAACGCCAGCGCGACGTTCACCACGCCGGCCGCCAGCCCCTTGCTGCCGGCGATGAAAAGCGCGTCCGAGGCCGACACCTTGCGCGTCAGGTTGTTGTCGATGGCCCAGCACAGGCAGGCGGCGGCAATGGCCGCCGGGCCCTGCCAGCTGGACTGCCCGATCTGGCCGTGCGGCCACGACAGCAGCACGCCGCCGGCGACGATCACCACCATGCCGAGCACGATGCGCCCATCGGTGTTTTCCTTGAAGGCGATCCAGGCCAGCAGCGCCGTCAGCACGGCTTCGAGATTGAGCAGCAATGAAGCCGCCGCCCCCGTGGTGCTGGTCAGGCCAAACATCAATGCAACGGGGCCGAGCACGCCGCCGAAGCCGATGGCGCCCAGCAGCCAGGGCCATTCCGCCGCTTTCAAGCCGGACGCTCGCCAGCCGCGATCGCGCGCAAAGCGGACGATTGTCAGGCCCAGGCCGCTGCCCAGATACAGCAGGCCGGCCAGCAGGATGGGCGGCACGTCCCCGGTCAGCGCCTTGGCCAGCGGCGTGCTGGCGCCGAACAGCATCGCGGCCGACAGGGCGTAGAGGATGGAGGGGTTCACGAGACGCGCCCTGTGTTATCAAAACCCGCGAACAATCGCTTTCAACGCCGGCTTTCGAGCGCCATGCGTACGGCCAGGCCGGCCAGCACCGTGCCCATCAGCCAGCGCTGCGCAGTCTGCCAGGAAGGCCGCCTGGCCAGGAACACGGCGATGGATCCGGCCATCATGGCGATCACCGCGTTCACGCTCAGGCTGATGAGGATCTGGGCCGAACCCAGCACCAGCGATTGCATCAGCACGCCGCCGTGGCCGGCCGGGCTGATGAACTGGGGCAGCAGCGACAGGTACATGACCGCGATCTTGGGATTGAGCAGGTTCGTGACGAACCCCATGGTGAAGAGCTTGCGCGGGCTGTCCTGCGGCAGATCGCGCACCTGGAAGGGCGAACGCCCGCCGGGCTTGACCGCCTGCCAGGCCAGGTAGAGCAGGTAGAGCCCGCCGCCGATGCGCAGCAGGTCGTAGGCATACGGGATGGCCAGGACCAGGGCGGTGATGCCGAACGCCGCGCACAGCATGTAGAAGACGAAGCCCAGCGCCACGCCGCCCAGGGAAATCAGCCCCGCGGCGCGGCCCTGGCAGATGGAGCGGGAAACGAGATAGATCATGTTCGGCCCGGGCGTGAGCACCATGCCCAGGGAAATGAGGGCGAACGCGATCAGGTTCGAGAGTTCGGGCATGGGCGTCTCCAATGGACCAGCGGCAAGATTAACGCAATGCCTGCGCCATCGCCGCGACCACCGCGTCCCAGTTGCCCGGCTCGGCCTGGCGGAACAGGCGCATGGTTCCCGGATACCAGGGGCTGTCCTCGCGCTCGCGCAGCCAGCGCCAGTCGACGTTCAGCGCTGGCAGCATCACCCAGCAGGGCTTGCCCATCGAGCCGGCCAGGTGCGCGACCGCCGTGTCTACGCTGATGACCAGGTCGAGCTGCTCGATGATGGCCGCCGTGTCGGCAAAATCGGCAATGTCCGACCCCAGGTGCAGCAGGGGCTGCCCTTGCGGCGAATTGCGGGCCTGGTCCTCGCCCGGGCCTTTTTGCAGGCTGACGAAGCTCAGGCCGGGCACGCGCCAAAGCGGCGCCAGGATCGCGAGCGAGGCCAGGGAGCGGCCCTCGTCGTTCAGGTTGGTGACGCTGCCGCGCCAGGCCAGGCCGATCTTCTTGCCGGACAGCGGCGCCAGCCGTTCGCGCCAGGCCTGGACGCGTTGCGGATCGGCTCGCAGGTAGACGGCGGACGGGATGGTCTGCAGCGAGGTGTCCAGCCAGCGCGGCACGGTCATGACGAAGGTCTGGTAGTCGTGTCCGGGCATCAGGTCCACGGCATCGTTGACCTCGACCGCCTCGATGCCGGGCATGCCGGCGTACAACGCCAGCATCTCGGGAAAACAGGCCAGGGTGATGCGCGCCGCGCCCTGGGCCTTGAGCACGGAAAGAAAGCGCCCGAACTGGATCACGTCGCCAAAACCCTGTTCGTGCCAGACCAGCAGCGACTTGCCCGCCAGCGGCTCGCCTTGCCACTGCGGGCATTGCGGCCCAAGGCCGGGGTGCAGCGCATGCTGCAGGCGCTTCTTGGTGCGATGACGGAACTGGTAGAACGGCCAGCCCTCGGCCAGGCGGCCGGCGCCCAGCAGGATCATGCCCAGGCCGAACTGGGTCTCCGCGTAGCCGGGGCGCAAGGCCAGGGAGTCGCGCAAGGCAGCCTCGGCTTGCTCCAGCCGGCCCAGCTGGCCCAGGGCAGTGCCCAGGTTGTGCAGCACGTCGGCCATGCCGGGCTGCGCAGCCAGCGCCTGGCGGTAGGCCTGCACCGCCTCGTCCAGCCGCCCCAGGCGATGCAGCACCGCCCCCAGCCGCTTGAGGCTCTCGGCATGGTCCGGATGCAGCGCCAGCGCCCGCCGATAGACGATTTCGGCTTGCTGCGGCAGGTCGCGCCGGGCAAATACGGACGCCAGTTGCCGATGCGCATCGGCCATGTCCGGCCGCAACACGGTCACCAGCTGGAACACCCCTTCGGCTTCTTGCAACCTTCCCATGGCGACCAGCGTCACGCCCAGGGCGTAGTGCGCCTCGACATAAAGCGGCCGCAGGGCGATGGCCTGGCGCAAGGCCGCTTCGGCCTGCGCGTGCTGGTTCAGGCAGTTGAACAGCGACCCCAGATTGTTGTGCAGCTCGGGCAACTCCGGCCGCAGCGCCACCGCGTCCTGGCAGACCTGGATCGCCTCGGGCAGCCTGCCCAGGGTGGTCAGCATCAGGCACCGGCCCATATGGGCCTCGATGCGTCCGGGGTGCTGCGCCAGGATCCGTTCGTAGGCCGCGGCGGCCTGCTCGAAGCTGCCCTGCGCGCTCAGGCGCATGGCTTGCTCCAGGGCGTCCTGCAAGGGGTCGGCGCCGGGCAGTGTGGACATGGATGAAACGCTCTGTCTGAAATGGGTCAAGACGCAGACGTTCCCATATTGCGCGCGCCGCCTTTATGATGAAAAGCAGTCATCCCCCGCGCTTATTCATCACTGAAAAGGAATCCGCCATGTCCCTGAACGTCGCCGTCGTCGTCGGCAGCCTGCGCAAGGCCTCCTTCAACCGCTCCGTGGCCCTCGCGGTCAAGGAGCTGGCCGCGCCCCGCCTGAACCTGAACATCGTGGAGATCGGCGACCTGCCGCTCTACAACCCGGACCTGGACGACGCCGCCCCGGCGCCCTGGACGCGCTTTCGCGGCGACGTGGCCGCTGCCGACGCCGTGCTCTTTGTCACCCCGGAATACAACCGTTCGATCCCGGGCGCCTTGAAGAACGCCATCGACGTGGGCTCGCGGCCCTACGGCAAGAGCGTATGGCAGGGCAAGCCGGCAGCGGTCATCAGCGTGTCGCCCGGCCTGCTGGGCGCCTTCGGCGCCAACCACCATCTGCGCCAGCCCCTGGTGTTCCTGGACATGCCTGTCCTGCAGCAGCCGGAAATGTACCTGTCCAAGGCGGGCGATTTCATCGGCGCCGACGGCAAGGTCAACAACGACGCCACCCGCGACTTCCTCAAGAGCTTCGCCGGCAAGTTCGCCGACTGGATCGAGCGGGTGCGCGCCGGCAGCTGACGCAGCGTCGAAGGCGGCCTCGGCCGGCGCCGCAATACGCTCTACACTGCGCCGCATGCCGCACTCTTCTTCCCGCATCGCCGTTGTCGGCGGCGGTCCAGCCGGACTGGCCGCCGCCGAAGTCCTCGCCGCCGCCGGCGCGCATGTCGATCTGTTCGACGCCATGCCGTCGCTGGGACGCAAATTCCTCATGGCGGGCCGCGGCGGGCTCAATCTCACGCACAGCGAGCCGCTCGAGGATTTTCTGTCCCGCTACGGCGAGCGGCAGGCCGAGCTCGCGCCCATGGTGCGCGCCTGCCCCCCGCAGTCCTTGTGCGATTGGGCGCGCGGCCTGGGCATCGAGACGTTCGTGGGCACCTCGGGGCGCGTGTTCCCGCGCGAGATGAAAGCCGCGCCGCTGCTGCGCGCCTGGGTGCACCGCCTGCGCGCCAACGGCGTGGCGACCCACGCCCGCCATCGCTGGACGGGCTGGGACGAGGCCGGACGGCTGCGCTTTGCCACGCCCGACGGCCAGACCGCGCTCGAAGCCCGGGCGGTGATCCTGGCGCTGGGCGGCGGCAGCTGGGCCAGGCTGGGCTCGGACGGGGCCTGGGTTCAGGTGCTGGCGCGGCATGGCGTGGACATCGCGCCGCTCAAACCCGCCAACTGCGGATTCGACATCGGCTGGTCCGACTTCTTTCGCGGCAAGTTCGCAGGAGCGCCGGTCAAGAACGTACAGGCAAGCTGCGAGGCCACGGACGGCGCGCAGCTGCAGCGCCGGGGGGAGTTCGTCGTCAGCGAGCATGGGGTGCAGGGCAGCCTGGTCTATGCCCTGTCGGCCGCCCTGCGCGACCGGATCGACCGGGACGGCCGGGCCGTGCTGACGCTGGACCTGCTGCCGGACCGTTCCCTGGCGCGCGTGCTGGCCGACACCTCCCACCCCCGCGGCGCGCGCTCCCTGTCCTCGCATCTGCAGAGCCGCGTGGGCCTGGCCGGCGTGAAGGCCGCGTTGCTGCGCGAAGCGCTGGACCGCGAGGCCATGCAGGACCCCGAGCGGCTGGCCCGCGCCATCAAGGCGCTGCCGCTGGCGCTCACGGCCGCCAGGCCGATGGATGAAGCCATCAGCACCGCCGGCGGCGTGCGCTTCGAGGCGCTGGACGGCAATGGCATGCTCAGGCGCCTGCCCGGCGTCTTCTGCGCCGGCGAGATGCTCGACTGGGAAGCGCCTACGGGCGGCTATCTGCTGACCGGCTGCATCGCCAGCGGCCGGACGGCGGCGCAGGGCCTGCTGCGCTGGCTGGCGAGCTGAACGATAATCCGGCCTGGCCAATCAAAAAAACCGGACGCATTACGAGCCATGCTGACGATCAGCCATTTCGAACTCATCTTCCGCCTGGTCCTTGCGGCCCTGCTGGGCAGCGTCATCGGCTTCGAGCGCGAACGCCTGAACTGGGCCGCGGGCCTGCGCACGCACATGCTGGTGTGCGTCGGCGCGTCCCTCATCATGCTGGTGTCCATCTTCGGTTTCTCGGACGTGCTCGGCCAGAGGGACGTGACCCTGGACCCCTCGCGCGTGGCGGCGCAGGTGGTGTCGGGCATCGGCTTTCTGGGCGCAGGGTCCATCCTGCTGCGAGGCGAAGTCGTGCGCGGACTGACGACGGCGGCCAGCCTCTGGTCCGTCGCCGGCATCGGCCTGGCGGTGGGCGGCGGCCTTTACACCGCCGCCGGCAGCGCGACCGTCATCATCCTCATCATCCTGGCCGGCATCAAGCCCATCGAACGCCGCTTCATTTCCGTCAAGCAGCAGCGCAGCCTGCGCATCCTGGCCGACCGGGGCAGCATTTCGCTGGACACCTTGCATGGCGCGCTGGGCACCAGCAGCGTGCGGGTCAAGCAGTTCATCATGCAGCAGTCGGAGGAAAACCCGGATCTGGACGATGTGCGCATCGCCCTGTCGCGCACGTCGACCGACGACTTCGACTCGCTCTGCAGCAAGCTGCGGAACATACCCGGCGTGCGCGAGTTCCGCCGCGATTGAACGGTTGACCCGCTGTCCATGACTTTTCCCGCCCACATCGACCTGAGCGACCATGCTGCAAGGCTGGTCCGCAGCGGCGCCGAACTCATCGGCCAGGGCCGGACGCAGGACGCCATCCTGATGCTGCGCCAGGCGCTGGCTGCGCAGCCGCGCCTGGCCGACGCGCATTACCACCTGGGCCATGCGCTGCAGCGGGCAGGCCAGACGCAACAGGCCCTGCAGGCCTACCAGCAGGCGCTGAGCTGCAGCGATGCCCATGTTCCGAGCTGGCTCAGGCTGGCCGAGCTGCTGCGGGAAGAAGGCCGGTTGGGAGAAGCCGTGTCGGCCTATCGGCGCGCGCTGGCGTTGCGGCCCGACCTGCCCGAGGTGCATCACGACCTGGGAATGCTGCTGGACGACATGGGCCAGCATATCGAGGCGGAGTCTGCCTACCGGCAGGCGGTCCTTCATCGGCCCGGATACGCCCAGGCCCACCAGGACCTGGGCGCGCTGATGGTTACGCTGGGCCGCCTGTCCGACGCCGAGCAAAGCTGCCGCCTGGCGCTGGCGCTGCAGCCGCACTCGTCCCTGGCCCATGCCAGCCTGGCGCACGTGCTGATCCTGCAGAACCAGTTGCCCCAAGGCGAGTCCCATTACCGCGAGGCCGTGGCGCTGGACCCCGGCAACGTGCCGTTGCTGGAGCATCTGGGCGCGGTCCTGCACCGCCAGAACAAGTTCGCGCAGGCCGAGGCCGTCTACCGCCGGGTGCTGGCCCTGGACCCGCAGGACTGGAACACATGGGGCAATCTGGGCGTCGTCCTGGACAATCTCAACCGCGTGTCCGAGGCCGAATCCGCGCTGCGCACGGCCTACGCGCTGCGCCCCCAGTCTCCCGACATCCGCTTCGGCCTGGCCTTCGTCCTGCTGCGGCAAGGCCGGCTGGCCCAGGCGTGGCCGCTTTACGAATCGCGCTACGACCCGCTGCGCCAGACCCTCACCCGCTGGCCCGTTCCCACCGCGCTCAACTACCCGCAATGGCAGGGCGAATCGCTGCAGGGCAAGTCGCTGGTGCTCTGGCAGGAGCAGGGATTCGGCGACATGATCCAGTTCGCGCGGTATCTGCCGCGCCTGAAGGCGCTGGGCGCGAGCCGCATCGTGCTGGTCTGCCAGACGCCGCTCAAGCCCCTGTTCGAGGGCCTGCCGCACGTCGATGCCGTGGTAGGCACCGGCAAGACGGCCACGATGGACGATGCGCAGGCGCTGGCCGGGTACGACTACTGGACGCTGATCATGAGCCTGCCGCACCTGCTGGGCACGGCGACGTTCGACGACATTCCCGCCGCGGCCTACCTGCAGCCCGATCCTGCGCGCCTGGCGCGCTGGCGCCGCCGGCTGGACGGACTGGATGGCCTGAAGGTCGGCCTGGCGTGGAAGGGCAATGCGCAGCATCTGAACGACGCCAATCGCTCCCTGTCGAGCCTGCGTGCGCTGGCACCGCTATGGCAGGTGCCGGGCGTGCGCTTTGTCAGCGTGCAGAAGGGCCAGGGCGAAGAAGAGGCCTGCCAGCCCGCGGATGACCAACCGCTGCTGCATCTGGGCTCGGACATCGTCGATTTCGCCGATAGCGCGGCGATCATCGCGCAACTGGATCTGCTGATCTGCGTGGACACCGCGGCGGCCCATCTGGCCGGGGCGCTGGGCGTCCCGTGCTGGGTGCTGGTGCCCAGCGAGGGCACCGACTGGCGCTGGATGCTCGATGGCGACTCCTCGCCCTGGTATCCCGGGACGATGCGGCTTTTCCGTCAGGCGACGCCGGGCGACTGGAACGGACCCGTGGAGCAGTTGCGCCAGGCCCTGCTCAGGCACTGCCTGGAAAGAAATGCAGCGTCGCCAGAATGACCAGCACCGGCCCGGCATTGAACAGGGCGTGCAGGGCCATCG
This sequence comes from Bordetella sp., assembly GCA_027450125.1. Classification (GTDB taxonomy): domain Bacteria; phylum Pseudomonadota; class Gammaproteobacteria; order Burkholderiales; family Burkholderiaceae_B; genus Bordetella. The sequence continues at coordinate 10,962 of DAIDKG010000429.1, forward strand.
ATGCGCCGATGCCGCGGCGCGTGCGCATCCAGCCCAGCACCAGGCCGGTAACCCACTGGGGCAGCACCAGGAACGGCAACAGCCAGAGCGTGGTCCTGTCGAAGACGAAGTTGTGCAGGTGCACCGCCGCGAAGGCCACCGCCACCAGGTGATAGACCACGCCATAGACGCGCGCGTACTCGCGGCGCCAGGCGCGGGCCCAATGGCCGCGTGAAATGCGGCCGCGGCGCAAGGGCAGGCAGGCCGCCAGCAGCGCGATCGCCAGCAAGATCCAGCCCGGCGCGCGCAGCGGGTTGGACACCAGCACGATCGCCAGCGGCACCATCCACCATGCCTGTCCGGGCCGGCGCATGCCGTAGCGAAACAGCAGCTCCTCGACCACCGGGGCCCAGAATACGGCGATGAGCACCGGCACATGCCCGGCGTCCAGCCTATGCTCGGCGCCCAGCTTTTGCGCCACGAGCAACGACAGCGGGCCCAGGAGCGCCGCGTTGATGAGCCACAGCACCGCGGCCCAGGCAAGCAGGCGGCCCAGGGAGATGCCCGGCCACCAGTCGCTGGCGAGGCTGCCGCCCGCCCTTCGGCCCGGCGAGCGGCGCAAATCGGGATGGCGCAGAAAGCGCCAGAAATCGGCCAGATCCTGTCGAAAGGCAGGCGGCGCGGACGGGGTTCGGGTCATGGCGTGCGCGACGCGGAGTCAGGCGGGATTGCCGCCATGCAGCTGGCGGGTGGCCTGCGCCAGTTCGCCGTCGAGCAAGGCCGGCAGCACGGCACGGCAGCGGTCGATCACGGCCTCTATCCCGGCCAGCTCGTCGCGGCGCGGCGGATGCAGGACGAAATCGGCTACCTGCTGGGCCAGCCCCAGCGTGCGCGGATGGCCTATACCGATGCGTATGCGCCAGAAATCCGGGCTGCCCAGCGCGGACTGGATGTCCTTCAGGCCGTTGTGGCCGGCATGCCCGCCGCCCTGCTTGATCTTTACCTGGCCCGGCAGCAGGTCGAGTTCGTCATGCAGCACCAGCACCTGCGCAGGCTCGATCTTGTAGAAGCGCGCCATCGCACCGACGGCCTGGCCCGAACGGTTCATGTAAGTCGCCGGCTTGAGCAGCAGCACGTTCTCCCCGCCCCGCCTGGCCTTGGCCACCATGCCGAAGAAGGCCTTCTCGAAATTGAACGAGGCCCGCAGGTCGTCGGCGTAGTGATCGGCCAGCCAGAAGCCGGCATTGTGCCGCGTGGTCTCGTACTCGGGTCCGGGGTTGCCCAGGCCCACGATCAGACGGATGGGATCGGTCATCGGAGAAACTTATAAAAAACCCCGCGGGTGCCGAAGCACGCGCGGGGCTTGTTGCGAAGGGCCATGCCCTGCCCGGCTTAGGCTGCGGGCTGCTCGCCGGCGGCGGCCTCTTCGGCAGCGGCGCCACCCTTGACCGTGGCCGTGGCCACGACCGGGTTGTTGCCGTGCAGGTTAAGCGTCACGCCGAGCGGCAGCTTGAGGTCGGAAGCGTGCACCGAGGCGCCGACCAGCATGTCGCCCAGGTTCACTTCGATGAACTGGGGCAGGTTGGACGGCAGGCAGACGATGTCCACTTCGTTCATGACGTGCGAGATCATGGCGCCGGACAGCTTGACCGCGGGCGAGGTGTCGCCGTTGACGAAGTGCAGGGGCACCTTGGTGTGCAGGGCCTGGTTGGCGTCGACGCGCTGGAAGTCCACGTGCAGCACTTGCTGCTTGTACGGGTGCCATTGAACCGAGCGCAGCAGCACCTGCTCGCTCTGGCTGCCGGCCACTTCCATCGTCAGGATCGACGCGTGGAAGGATTCCTTGCGCAGGGCATGGTAGATCTCGTTGTGATCGAGTTCGATGTTCAGCGGGGCAGCCGTGCCGCCATAAACGATGGCAGGAACGCGACCCGCGCGGCGCAGGCGGCGGCTCGCACTCGAACCCTGGACGCTACGCGCAGTGGCAGAAAATTTCATGAAAAACTCCAAACTGGCAAATAAGACAGCGCGGTACTGCTTGCACTGTCGCGGTTGTCCGGGCGCGACATGCGCCCGGCTTCATCGCTTCCCGCCGCGACCAGCGGGAAACAGATTCTTCAATACATTCAATCGGAGAACAGCGAACTGACCGATTCGGCGTTGGATATGCGCAGAATCGTCTCGCCCAGCAGCGACGCGCACGACAGCTGGCGGATCTTGCCGCAGGCGGCGGCCGTCTCCGACAGCGGAATGGTGTCGGTCACCACCAGTTCGTCCAGGTCGGAGGCCTCGATGCGCTCGATGGCCGGGCCCGACAGCACGGGGTGCGTGCAATAGGCGTACACCGCGCCGGCGCCGCGCTCCTTGAGCGCCTGGGCGGCCTTGACCAGCGTGCCTGCGGTATCGACCATGTCGTCCATGATCAGGCAGGTGCGGCCGTCGACTTCGCCGATGATGTTCATCACTTCCGACACATTGGCGCGCGGGCGCCGCTTGTCGATGATGGCCAAGTCCGCTTCGAGCTGCTTGGCCAGCGCACGGGCGCGCACCACGCCGCCGATGTCGGGCGAGACCACCACCAAGTTCGAGAAGTTCCGGCGCCAGATGTCGCCCAGCAGAATCGGGGCGGCATAGATGTTGTCGACCGGAATGTCGAAAAAGCCCTGGATCTGGTCGGCGTGCAGGTCCATGGTGAGCACGCGGTCGACGCCGGCGACCTGCAGCATGTTGGCCACGACCTTGGCCGAGATGGCCACGCGGGCCGAACGCGGGCGGCGGTCCTGGCGGGCGTAGCCGAAATACGGGATGGCGGCGGTGATGCGGCCGGCCGAGGCGCGGCGCAGGGCATCGACCATCACCATGATTTCCATCAGGTTGTCGTTGGTGGGCGCGCAGGTGGGCTGCAGCACGAACACGTCGCGGCCGCGGACGTTTTCGTTGATCTCGGCCATGACTTCCCCATCCGAGAACCGGCCCACGGTCATCTTGCCCAGGGACATGTCCAGATGGTTGACCACGTCGACGGCCAGACGCGGATTGGCCGTACCGGTGAAGATCATGAAGCTATCGTTTGCCATGGTGCTTTGCCACGTATTTGCTGACGGCTTTTGCCCGACCACCTGGAAGGGCGCAAAAGGAAAAGACCTACGCGCTGCGCCTTCGGCTCGGCCGGGCCTCGAAGGACCCGCATTTGCCTCGGGGCGGCGCGGCGGCAAAAAAAAGCTGCTGAACCGGTCTTGTGTTCAACAGCTTCTTTTTGATTCTGGTGGGCTGGGGAGGAAGGATTCGAACCTTCGCATGCCGGAATCAAAATCCGGTGCCTTAACCAGCTTGGCGACTCCCCAACTAACTTGCAATCCAGTGCCACAATGGATGTTCAGCCAAACCGGCGCATGCCTGGATCAACCGAAATTTCGGCGCTGCGCCACGGGTTTTACCGTTTGCAGCGACGCGCATTGTAGCGGTTATTTCCTGCTGAGCCAAAAACGCCTGGGCCTGCGTGGCAAACTCGACAAAGAGACAGGCCCCCGAACCGGACATTCGCACCGGCAAGGCAAGCTGTGCTTGTAGCCACTTGCTGCACCTGAGAATTTCAGGGTAGCGGGCAAAAGCCACAGGCTCCAGGTCGTTTTTGCCAAAGCTCGCGTAAGGCTTAGCAAGAAAGTCCGCTATTTTGACGGGTTTGGTATCACGTGTCAAATCGGGCGCACCGAAAATGGCGGCAGTGGGCACGCTGGCGTCGGGCTGCGCCACCAGGTAGCCGGCCTCGGGCAGCGCCACCGCGCTCAGGTCCTCGCCGACTCCCTGGGCGAACGCCGGTTGGCCGAAAACGAACACGGGTACATCCGCGCCCAGGGGCAAGGCCAGCGCCATCAGCTCGCGGCGCGACAGGCCGGTGTTCCAGAGCCGGTTGAGCGCGACCAGCGTGGTGGCCGCGTCGCTGGAGCCGCCGCCCAGCCCCCCGCCCTGCGGGATACGCTTGACCAGGCCGATGCGCGCGCCATGGCGCGTGCCCGTGGCCTGCTGCAAGGCGCGCGCCGCGCGCACGACCAGGTCGTCCTGCGGCGCCACGCCCGGCAGATCGTAGGCGCGCTCGATCACGCCGTCGGCGCGATGCTCGAAATGCAGCGTGTCGGCCAGGTCGATGAAGCGGAACGCCGTCTGCAGCAGGTGATAGCCGTCGGCGCGGCGGCCCACCACATGCAGGAAGAGGTTGAGCTTGGCCGGCGCCGGTACGTCGTAAAGCGTGACGCTAGTCATGGCGGCGCCGCTAGGACGGATCGGGCGCGTCCACCACCAGGCGCACCGAGATGGCGCGCCGCGGCTGCTCGCGCCGCAGCACCAGGAGCCTGGGCCCCTGGGCGTCGTAGCGCGACAGGCGCGCCCGCCAGCCGTCCTGGCCGAAGGATTCGGGCCTGCCCTGGCTGTCGCGCTTGAGATCCTCGGCCTGGCCGGGCATCAGGCGGCCGCGCAGCCAATTGCGCAGCCCGCCGACCGGCACCGGGCTGCCGAGCGCGTCTTCGACCAGGGCGTCGGGGTCGTCCGCCTGCAGCCGGCTGCCGTCGGTGCGCAGCAGCAGCGCCGAACCGGGCCGGCCTTCGACGCGCGCCTCGGTGGAGCCGAGCGGGCTGGTGAGATCGAGCTGGTAGTGCCGGCCGTCGTCGCGCCAGGCGAAGCCGCCCTGCACGGCCTGGATCTTGCCGTCGCCGTGCGTCACGGTGATGGCAAAGCGCCCGACCCGCGAAAAGGCATCAGGCGATATGTCCGGCGCGATCGCGGGCCGGGGCGGCGTCGCGCAAGCGGCCAGGGCGGCCAGCGCCGCGGCCGCCGCGGCGCGGGCCAGCGCGCGCGCGGTTGCGCGCGCCGCGGCCACACCGTTCAAGGCTTGACTCCCAGGCGCTTGAGCGTATCGAGCACGGTGGGGTTCTTGGGGTCTTTCTTGTAGCCTTCGCGCAGCAGCGCGGTGGCGCGCTCATGCTGCCCCTTGTCCCAGAGCACCTCGGCATAGTGGGCGCAGATGTCGGCCTCGGGGCGCTGCGCATAGGCGCGGCGCAGGTACTCGGCGGCGCGGTCGAGCTGCCCCATGCGAAAGCGCACCCAGCCCATGCTGTCGAGAATGAAGGGGTCGTTGGGCGAGAGGTTCAGGGCCTGCGTGATCAGGTCCAGCGCCTCGGGCAGCCGCTTGTTGTGGTCGGCCAGCGTGTAGCCCAGCGCATTGTAGGCCTGGGCATAGTCGGGCTGGAGCTTGATCAGCTTTTTCAGACTGGCTTCGGCTTCCCTGATTTTCCCGATTTTTTCCGCAGCCATGGCTTCATCGTAGAGCAGATCC
>DAIDKG010000430.1 GCA_027450125.1 Bordetella sp.
CCTGCCATGAAGGGATGGGTGTATTCCGGATGCGCCCGGCTCATGTGCGCTGCGACATTCCTGATTTTCTCGCCGTAGGGGCGGGCAGTACGCATCCTGTCCTGCGCCTTGCGCATCTTCGCTGCCGCGACCATTTCCATAGCCCGGGTGATCTTCTGGGTATTCTGGACGCTCTTGATCTTCGTCCGTATTTCTTTCCCACCAGCCATGATGACTCCGTCAGTTAGTAAACCGAGCTTTCCTTGAATTTCTGGATCGCATCGGAAAGCGACTTCTCGGTTTCGGCTTTCATGTCCTTGTCCGATTCGATTTTGGCCATCAGGTCGGCATGACTGTTCTTCATGTAGGACTGGAGGGCCGATTCGAAAGCAAGTGCCTTCTTGACTTCGACATCGTCGAGATAGCCCTTGTTGACGGCAAAAAGCGTGACCGCCATTTCGGATATGCTCATCGGGCTGTATTGGGGCTGCTTCATCAGTTCGGTCACCAGCTTGCCGCGCTCCAGCTGCTTGCGCGTCACTTCGTCGAGGTCGGATGCGAACTGGGCGAAAGCCGCCAGTTCGCGATACTGCGCCAGCGACAGGCGAATGCCGCCGCCCAGCTTCTTGATGACCTTGGTTTGTGCAGCGCCGCCCACACGGGAAACGGAAAGGCCCGCGTTGATCGCGGGACGGATGCCCGCGTTGAACAGGTCGGTTTCAAGGAAGATCTGTCCGTCGGTGATCGAAATCACGTTGGTCGGAACGAAAGCCGAAACGTCGCCCGCCTGGGTTTCGATGATCGGAAGCGCGGTGAGCGAACCGGTCTTTCCCTTGACCTCGCCGCCGGTCAGTTTTTCGACATAGTCCGCATTCACCCTGGAAGCGCGCTCGAGCAGCCTGGAGTGCAGGTAGAAAACGTCCCCGGGATAGGCTTCGCGGCCCGGAGGGCGACGCAGCAGCAGGGAAATCTGGCGATAGGCCCACGCCTGTTTGGTCAGATCGTCGTAAACGATCAGGGCGTCTTCCCCGCGATCGCGGAAATACTCGCCCATGCTGCAGCCCGAGTAGGGTGCGATGTACTGCATCGCAGCAGACTCGGAAGCCGTTGCCGCGACCACGATGGTGTGCGCCATGGCGCCATGCTCTTCAAGCTTTCTCACCACGTTGGCAATCGAGGAAGCCTTCTGGCCGATTGCGACATAAATGCAGATTACGCCGTTGCCCTTCTGGTTGATGATCGCATCGACTGCAACGGCCGTTTTCCCGGTCTGGCGGTCGCCGATGATGAGTTCGCGCTGTCCGCGGCCGATCGGCACCATGGAGTCGATCGACTTCAGGCCCGTTCCCATGGGCTGGTCCACCGACTGTCTGGCGATAACGCCGGGTGCGATTTTTTCAATGGGAGAAGACAGCTTTGCTGCGATGGGGCCCTTGCCGTCTATGGGCTGCCCCAGCGCATTGACCACGCGCCCGACCAGTTCCGGACCGACGGGCACTTCGAGAATCCTGCCTGTGCATTTGACGATGTCGCCTTCGCTGATATGCTCGTATTCGCCGAGAACAACCGCACCCACGGAATCACGCTCCAGGTTGAGCGCGAGGCCGA
>DAIDKG010000431.1 GCA_027450125.1 Bordetella sp.
CGCGTAGCGGACTTCGGCCGCCTAAGGCGGCCGAACCCGACTCATCGAAGCGGACACGAGCACACCCGACCCGCTGCGAACTTGCTGCTCAAAAACTCAAACAAAAAACGGACACATGCAGCTCAAGAACAGCCGAAAAAGACATCAAGCCGTCTCGGGCTTGGCCAGTGCCACCTTCATCAAGTCGGCCACCGTCGTCACCTCGAGCTTTTCCATGATGTTGGCGCGGTGCGCCTCGACGGTCTTGATGCTGATGCCCAGGTCGTCGGCGATCTGCTTGTTCAGGCGGCCCGCGACGATGCGTCCGAGCACTTGCTGCTCGCGCGCCGTGAGGCGCGCCAGCATGGCTTCGTGGTCGCGCTGCGCCTGGTACTGGCTGATGCGTTGCACCGCCTGTTCGAGCATGCGGGCCACGGTGTCGCGCAGATCGGCCTCGTTGAAGGGCTTCTCGAGAAAATCGACTGCGCCTTTCTTGATGGTGGACACCGCCATGGGCACGTCGCCGTGGCCGGTGATGAAGACGATGGGCAGCGGCGCCTTGCGCGCGATCAGCTGTTCCTGCAGCTCCAGGCCGCTCATGCCGGGCATGCGCACGTCGGCGATCAGCACTCCGATCTGGCCGGGATCGTACTCGTCCAGGAAGGTTTCGGCGCTGGCGTAGGGGCGCACCCGGTAGCCGTTGGCTTCGAGCAGCCAGCGCAGCGAATCGCGCACGGCTTCGTCGTCGTCGACGATGAAGACGGTACTGGGCGTGGAGGGGGAGGTCATGCGTGCAACTCCTCGGACTGATCGTGCTGCAGTGGGTTTTTGGGATCGACGGTCGGCAGCGTGAACCTGAAGATCGTGCCGCCGGCCGGGTTCGGGTCCGCCCAGAGGCGGCCATGGTGGGATTCGATAATGGTACGGCAAATATTCAGGCCCATGCCCAGGCCCTGGGTCTTGGTGCTGAAGAAAGGCTCGAACAGGCGTTCGGGATCGGTGATGCCGTGGCCGCGGTCGACCACGGCCACCTCCAGTTGCTGCTCGTGCAGGATCACCGCGACCTTGAGTTCGTCCGGCTCGCGCTTTTCCATGGCCTCCATGCCGTTCTTGATCAGGTTGAGCAGCACCTGCTCGATGAGGATGGGATCGGCCAGCACGTCGGGGGCGTCGGAAGGAATGAAGCTGTCGATGCGGATGCGGCGCTTGCGCGCGTCGATCTCGGCGAAACCGATGGCATTGTCGACGATGCGGCGGATCGGCACGGCCTGCCGGCGCGGCTCGCTGCGTTTGACGAACTCGCGGATGCGGCTGATGATCTTGCCGGCGCGCTCGGCCTGGGCGGCCGCTTTCTCCAGCGCCGGCAGCAGCATGTTGGGGCTGGTGTGGCCGGCCTTGACCAGGGCCACCGCGCCCATGCTGTAGTTGTAGATGGCCGTTAGCGGCTGGTTCAGCTCGTGCGCCAGCGACGAGGCCATCTCGCCCATGGTGGTCAGGCGGCTGGTGATCTGGATCTTTTCCTGCTGGACGCGCGAGGCCTCCTCGTGCCTGCGGCGCTCGGTGATGTCGCGCGCCACCTGCATGCGCACGCGGCGCCCGTCGGTCCAGGCCAGCATGCGGTGGTGCACCTCGAACCAGCGCTGCACCGAGGGGGCGAACACTTCCACCGATTCGTCGGTGAAGCGGCCGCGGCGACCGGCCAGCAGTTCGTCGTGGCCGCCGGTCTGCGCGCCGAAGATGCGCCGGTAGGTGCGGTTGGCGAAAAGCAGCTCCAGGCTGTCGTGCGTGTCGGCCGTCACCGAAATGGCATCGTCCAGGCCTTCGAGCACCGTCATGAAGCGTTCGTGCGCGGCGGTGAGGGCCTCGCGGATGCGTTTGGGCTCGGTAATGTCGGTCATGGAGGTCATCCAACCGATCTGGTTGCCGTTCGGATCCAGCAGCGGCGACACATACAGGCGCGCGGCAAAGCGCGAGCCGTCGCGCCGCTGGGCTTCCAGCTCCAGGCCGCTGTTGGGTGCCTTGCCCGACATCAGTACTTCCAGCGTGTGCTGGTGCTGGTCGTGGCGGCCGGGCACCCAGTAGGGGTAGGGCGCGGAGCGGCCCACCAGGTCGGCCTCGTTCCAGCCGATCATGCGGCAGAAGGCCGGGTTGACGTAGGCGATGCGGCCTTCCATGTCGAGCACGCGCATGCCGGTGGACATGGAATTTTCCATGGCGCGGCGAAAGGCGGTTTCGGCAATCAGGGCGGCCTCGGCCGTGGAGCGAAAGCGGGTGTAGCGCCACAGCATCAGCAGGCTCACCACGATCACGCAGGACAGCGCGATCACCACCCACATCAGGCGCTGCTGGCGCATTTCCTGGTCGATGGTGACGAACATGACGCTGTCGTCGCGAATGCGCTGCAGCCAGAAGAACGCGCCCATCACGCACAGGTACAGCACCAGCACGATCGCCGGCGTCAGCCAATACAGTCCGCGGCGGCGCATGCGGGCCTGGTCGTGGAACGGCGTAGGGATGAGGGACTTGGGGTTGGACATGACGTCTGGGCGGCAGTTGCGTGATTTTAATGCGTGCAGGATTCCCGCAGGCACGCGGCGAAGCGGATCAAGCCTTGAAGTTGAATTTCATATTACGAAATGCCGTACCGCAACATGAAATTTTCTGTGTGGCGCGGTAAGCTTGCGACCCAGTAAGCTCAAGCCGTCATGTCCGGGCAGCATCGGGCGTGGAATCTACTTTATAACGGAGACAGCACATGTCCGCTTCGCTTCCCCAAGACGACGATACTCTAGAAACCCAGGAATGGCTTGAGGCGCTGGCGGCGGTCCTCGATCGCGAAGGCCCCCAGCGGGCGCATTACCTCATCGAAAAACTGATCGACCAGGCGCGCCGCTCCGGGACCCACATTCCGTATTCGCCCAACACGGCCTACGTCAACACCATTCCGGCCGCAATGGAGCCGCCGCATCCGGGCAACCTCGAGCTCGAGGCCCGCATCCGCGCCTATATCCGCTGGAACGCCATGGCCATGGTGGTCAAGGCGAACAAGCACAACCCGCCCGACGGCGGCGATCTGGGCGGGCACATCGCCTCCTTCGCCTCGCTGGCCACCATGATCTCGGTGGGCCAGAACCATTTCTGGCACGCCGAAACCGAAGACCACGGCGGCGACCTGGTCTACTTCCAGGGCCATACCTCGCCCGGCATGTATGCGCGCGGCTTCCTGGAAGGGCGCTTCACCGCCGAGCAGCTCGACCACTTCCGCCAGGAAGTCGATGGCAAGGGCCTGTCCTCGTACCCGCATCCCAAGCTGATGCCGGACTTCTGGCAGTTCCCCACCGTGTCCATGGGCCTGGGCCCGCTGATGGCCATCTACCAGGCGCGCTTTCTCAAGTATCTCGAGGCCCGCGGCATTGCCAAGACAGCCGGCCGCAAGGTCTGGGTCTTCTGCGGCGACGGCGAGATGGACGAGCCTGAATCCCTGGGCGCCATCGCCCTGGCTGCGCGCGAAAAGCTCGATAACCTGATCTTCGTCGTCAATTGCAACCTGCAGCGCCTGGACGGCCCGGTGCGCGGCAACGGCAAGATCATCCAGGAGCTGGAAGGCGATTTCCGCGGCTCGGGCTGGAACGTCATCAAGCTGATCTGGGGCGGCTACTGGGATCCGCTGCTGGCCGCCGACAAGGAAGGCATCCTGCGCAGGGTCATGGAAGAGACGGTCGACGGCGAATACCAGGCCTACAAGGCCAATGACGGCAAATTCGTGCGCGACCACTTCTTCGGCAAGCATCCCAAACTGCTGGAAATGGTCGCCCGCATGAGCGACGAGGACATCTGGCGCCTGAACCGCGGCGGCCACGACCCCCACAAGGTGTATGCCGCCTTCGACGCGGCCAGCAAGCATGTCGGGCGGCCCACAGTCATCCTGGCCAAGACCATCAAGGGCTACGGCATGGGCCAGGTCGGCCAGGCCAAGAACCCCACCCACCAGCAAAAGAAGCTGGAGCTCGAATCCATCCGCGAGTTCCACGACCGCTTCGGCATTCCCATTCCCGACGATCAGCTCGAAAAGATCCCGTACTTCAAGCCGGCCGAGGATTCGGCCGAGATGAAGTACCTGCACGAGCGCCGCAAGGCCCTGGGCGGCTACCTTCCCCGCCGCCGCATGAAGGCCGACGAGAAACTCACGGTGCCCAAGCTGGACGCCTTCAAGGCCGTGCTCGATCCCACGGCCGAAGGCCGCGAGATCTCGACCACGCAATCTTTCGTGCGCGTGCTCAACCAGCTGCTGCGCGACAAGGAAATCGGTCCGCGCGTGGTGCCCATCCTGGTCGACGAATCGCGCACCTTCGGCATGGAAGGCCTGTTCCGCCAGATCGGCATCTACGCGCCCGAGGGCCAGAAGTACATCCCGGTCGACAAGGACCAGGTGATGTACTACCGCGAAACGGTCGACGGCCAGTTGCTGCAGGAGGGCATCAACGAGGCGGGCGGCATGAGCTCCTGGATCGCGGCGGCCACGTCGTATTCGAGCAATAACCGCATCATGGTGCCGTTCTACGTCTACTACTCGATGTTCGGCTTCCAGCGCATCGGCGACCTGGCCTGGGCCGCCGGCGACATGCAGGCGCGCGGCTTCCTGCTGGGCGGCACCGCAGGGCGCACCACGCTCAACGGCGAGGGCCTGCAGCACGAAGACGGCCACAGCCACATCCTGGCCGCGACCATCCCGAACTGCGTGGCCTACGATCCGACCTTTGCGCACGAAGTCGCGGTCATCATCCAGCACGGCATGAAGCGCATGGTGGAGGACCAGGAGAACGTCTACTACTACCTGACCCTGATGAACGAGAACTATCCCCAGCCGGGCCTGAC
>DAIDKG010000432.1 GCA_027450125.1 Bordetella sp.
ATGGCGATCTGATCACCGCCTTCAAGGCCAAGTACCCCGGGATCACCGTCAACGAATTGAATCCGGACGCCGGCAGCGCCGACGAGCTGCAGGCCATCCGGGCCAACAAGGGCAACAAGGGGCCGCAGGCGCCGGATGTCATCGACGTGGGCCTGGCCTTTGCGCCGGCCGCCAAGAAGGAGGGGCTGCTCCAGCCCTACAAGGTCTCGACCTGGAACGAAATCGGCGACAACGTCAAGGATGCCGACGGCTACTGGTACGGCGACTACTACGGGGCTATCGCCTTCGGCGTGAACAAGGACCTGATCAAGGACGATCCCACCAGCTGGGCCGATCTCAAGAAAAAGGAATACTCCCACTCGGTCGCCCTGGCGGGCGATCCGCGCTCGGCGGCCCAGGCCATACTCGGCGTCATGTCGGCCGGCCTGTCGATGGGCGGCAAGCCCGGCGCGGATGCGGGCAAGAAGGGGCTGGAAATGTTCGCCGAGCTCAACAAGATCGGCAATTTCGTGCCCGTCATCGGCAAGGCCGGCACGCTTGCCCAGGGCCAGACCCCGATCATCATCGGTTGGGACTACAACCTGCTGGCCTGGCGCGACGGTCTGAAGGGCAATCCCCCGGTGGATGTGGTCGTGCCGAAAACGGGCGCGCTGGCGGGCGTCTACGTGCAGGCGATCAGCGCCTACGCGCCGCATCCGAACGCGGCCAAGCTCTGGGAGGAGTTCCTGTATTCCGACCAGGGGCAGATCGGCTGGCTGCAGGGCTATTGCCACCCGGTGCGGTTCAACGCCATGTCGGCGGCTCACAAGTTCTCGCAGGCCATGCTCGACAAGCTGCCGCCTGCGGCAGCCTATAAAAACGCCGTGTTCCCGACCATCGAGGAACAAAGCGCCAACAAGGACGTGATCGTTGCCGGCTGGGACAAGGTTGTCGGCGCCAACGTCAAGTAAACCCGGCTGTCCGGCACGACAGGCTCCGCCCGCCGCGGCGGAGTCTTTTTTGCCGCCGGGCGCACTCCCGGGCGCGGGCGCTCCCGACGGTGCGGCTGCGCGCCAGGAGCGCAGCGCAGGATTCCCCATGTGTTTGTGATCGGAGCCGCAAAGGCATGACGACACGATCTTCTACGATCTTCCTGCCCGCCGCGCGTACGCGGCAGGTGGGCAACTGGCTGGCGGTCGCGCCGTTTTTCCTCTTCGCGCTGCTCTTTCTGATCCTGCCGACCCTGAACATCGTGGTCGGCGCGTTCCGCGATATCGACGGCCATCTGACGCTGGGCAATCTGGTCAAGCTCTTCACGCCTTCGATACGCGATGCGTTCTGGCTGTCGATACAGCTGAGCGTGCTGACGGCCGTACTCGGCTGCCTGTTCGGCTTCCTGATCGCCGCGGCCCTCACCTTCGGCAGGCTGCCCGGCGGGCTGCGCAACGCAATCATCACATTTTGCGGGGTGGCCGCGAATTTTTCCGGCGTGCCGCTCGCCTTTGCCTTCATCGCCACATTGGGCCGGCTGGGATTCGTCACGCTGCTGCTGCGAGACTGGTTCGGCGTCTACCTCTACTCGACCGGTTTCGATCTGATTTCCTTCAGCGGCCTGGCCATCACTTATCTCTATTTCCAGATTCCCCTCATGGTGCTGATCATCCTGCCTGCCCTGGAAGGGCTGCGCCAGGAGTGGAGCGAGGCTGCCGCGAGCCTGGGCGCGAGCGGCGTCCAGTACTGGCGCATGGTCGCGCTGCCGGTGCTCTGGCCATCGCTGCTGGGTACGCTGGCCTTGCTGTTCGCCAACTCCTTTGGTGCGGTCGCCACCGCCATCGCGCTCACCGGCTCCTCGCTCTCCATCGCGCCGATCATGCTCTTCGCGCAGATCCGCGGCGATGTGCTCAACGATCCGCATCTGGGCTATGCCATCGCTTTCGCCATGATCGCGCTGACCGGCCTGGCTAACGGCATCTACATCTGCCTGCGCATGCGCGCAGAAAGGTGGATCAAATGAAGCGCGAAAAAATCCCCGAAGCCGCGCCTGGCGGCGCGCAGGCCCTGAAGGGGACGGCGTTTGCCGCAGGGCGGCCCGGCGGCAAGAAGTTCTGGTCCTGGGTTGCCGTTGCGCTGGGAACTGCGTATTTCCTGCTGCCGCTGATCGGCATGTTCGACTTTTCCCTGAAAATGGAGCGCGGAAAATACAGTTTCGAGGCTTACCGCGTCGTGCTGTCCGATCCGCAGTTCCAGCAGACCTTCGGCTATTCCGTCGCGCTGGCGCTGTTGACCATCGTGCTGGGCGTGCTGATCGTCGTGCCCACGGCGTATATCGTGCGGCTGCGCTTTCCGGCGGTGCGTCCGGTGATCGAGTTCATCACGCTCATGCCGCTGGTGATCCCGCCCATCGTCATCGTGTTCGGCTACATACGCATCTACAACACCTCGTCCATCCTGCCGTTCACCGGCAGCTGGCTGGGCACCAACGTCCTGTTGCTGTTCGGCTACGCGATGCTGGCGCTGCCGTACATGTACCGATCCATCGACACGGGCATGCGCACCATCGACATCGCAAGCCTGACCGAGGCGGCGCAGAGCCTGGGAGCCGGGTGGGGCAGGATACTCGCGACCGTCATCCTGCCCAACGTCTTCGTATCGGTCCTGTCCGGCGCGTTTCTCACTTTCGCCATCGTGATCGGCGAATACGTCTTTGCGGCCTTGCTGAACCTGAACACATTCGGACCGTATATGGTCTGGATGGGCGGCAACCGGGCCTATGAACCGTCGGCGCTGGCGGTGGTGGCTTTCCTGATCACCTGGGCCTGCATGGGCCTGATGCAACTGGTCACCCGTTTTTCCAAATCATCTTTAGCGAAGCGATAGCCATGGCCTTTCTCGAACTGGCGCATCTCGAAAAATCCTTTGGCGGCACCCACGTCGTCAAGGACTTCAACCTTGCCATTGAAAAAGGCGAATTCGTGTCTTTCCTCGGGCCTTCGGGCTGCGGCAAGACGACCGTGCTGCGCATGGTGGCGGGATTCGAAGCGCCGAGCTCGGGGGCCATCCGCATCGACGGGCAGGATGTCACGCAAATGCGCCCGAACCAGCGCCGCATCGGGATGGTGTTCCAGGCCTATGCGCTGTTTCCGAACCTGACGGTCGAGCAGAACGTCGGTTTCGGCCTGCGCGTACAGGG
>DAIDKG010000433.1 GCA_027450125.1 Bordetella sp.
GCCCGCAGCGGCGAGAGCGGCGCGTCCCTGCGCACGCAGTATCCGCTCCTGGCGCGCCGCGCGCTGTTCGACGCCGTGGCCGGCCACAAGGTGCCGCCGGAAGGGGTGATCCCCAGCACCGATCTGTTCCCGGCCGTCCAGCGCCTGCCCTGGCAGATCGGGCCGCAAGTGCCCAACAGCTGGGAAGGCCTGGAACACAGCCTGCGCACATCGCTGTCCATCGGGGCGAGCGGCGTACCGGTGCAGACGCACAATATCGGCTCGGCCAGCGCCGCGCCGGACGGTATGGATGCCGAACTCTACCTGCGCTGGCTTGCCATGGGCGTGTTTTCGGCCAACTTCAGCTTCCAGGGCGTCGAGGGCCTGATGCCCTGGGCGTTCGGCGCGCAGACGCTGGACCACGCGCGCACCTGGATGAACTGGCGCTATCGCCTCATCCCCTACGTGCTCGGCGCGATTGAAGACGCCGCGCGCACGGGGCTGCCGGTGCAGCGCTCCATGGCCATGTCCTTTCCCAACGATCCCGACGCGCATGACTGGGACTTGCAATATCTGCTGGGCCCGGCCCTGCTGGTGGCGCCGATCACCCGGCCCGGCAGCGAGGTCAGGGTCTATCTGCCCAAGGGCGAGGCCTGGTGGGACCTGAATACGGGTCATCGCTACGAGGGCGGCACCACCTGGACGCTGACCTGCGGTCCCGAGCAATACCCCGTGTTCGGCCGCGAAGGCCACATGCTCTGCATGGGGCCGCTGGCCCAGCATGCGGGCGAATTCAATTCGGCGCGCATCCTGGACGAGGTCTGGATGTTCGGCATGCCGGTGCACAACCCGGTAGTGATGCGCAACAAGATCCGGGTGATGCAGATGCAGGGATCCAGCTATATCAAGGGGCTGGAAGGCTTGCGTATCCTGCCGTCCGAAGGGCTCGAAGTGAAGCGGCGCGGGGCCGAGGTCCGGATTTCGCACGCGCGTTGAGCCGTCCCAGGCCGTCGTTTGCGCAAGTAGGGCGCGGGTCGTCCGGCAGCGGGCCGCGGTTTCGTTCCGGCAGGCGCGGCCTCGATCGCTCGGCCTGTCAGCCGTTGAGCGACAGGCCCTTGCGCAGCAGCTTTTCGCGCAGTGCGCAGCGCGCCCGAGAAAGGCGGCTGCGCACGGTTCCGATGGGCACGTTCAGCAGGGCGGCGGCCTCGTCGTAGGTGAGATCGTCCATGCCCACAAGCACCAGTATGTCGCGCATGCTCTCAGGCAGTTCGCCGAGCGTCTCCTGCAGCAGTTGCATGGCCTGCGCCTGCATGGCTGCCTGTTCCGGCGTCGCGCCGGATGCGGGATGTTCGTACAGGGCCTCTTCGCCGACAAAATCGTAGCGGCGTTCGGGTGCGCGTGACAGGTGGTTGCGCACCAGATTCAGGGCGATGCCGTAGAGCCAGGTGGAGAGCTGGGATTCGCCGCGAAAGCTCTGGTACGAGCGGGCGGCTTCGATGAAAGCCTGCTGCGCCAGGTCTTCGGCCTCGGCGATATTGCCGATATGCTTGATGATGAAACGCTGCAGGCAGGAACCATGTTCCTGCACCAGGTCGCACAATAACCGGCCGTCCAGCGCCATGCCGATCCCGGGCGATGCGCCGCCAGGGGGCGTCGAGTCCTCGTGCGGTGCCGCTGCGCTGTAATTCGACGATTCAATCATGGAACGACGGCGACCCGGGATGAATGAAGGGGCTTGCTGAGTTGGCTCAAAGTACACCATGCAGTGCCACTATCGCAATGATGCGCGGCGCCCGCGTTGCAGGTGCTGGAAAGCGCCGGACTGTTCCGGGGCGGTTACGCCGTCTGGCTCAGCAGTTCGCGCAGCCAGCCGCGTGCTGTGGCCAGGTCGACCGGATGTGGCCCGGATTGGCGGGCCTGGTCGAATTTCTGCTGCATTGCCGCGTCGATGCGCATGCGCGCGCTGCTTCCCAGGTTGTTGCCGGATACGCCCATCTGGCGGCAGACATCCAGGAAATCCGCTCCCTTGCCAAGGGCCGACAAGCTCAGTCGGGTCACGAAATCGACGCCGTCCATGATGGATCTCCTGGCCTGAACCACGTCGACGGCACGCATGGCCGCATCGGACGTATCGGGCGGCAGGCCCGAAACGCCGGGCGTCCGGACGATTCGATTGATGGTCATACAGCAGGAAGGAACGGTGGAGTCCAGTCCGATGCTAAAAAGAAGAGGGCAACGAAAGAGGGCAACGAGGAAGGCGGGCAACGACGGCCATGCCCTGCCGGATTTCATCGAAAGTTGCCAATACGTGACAACAAGACGGATTTCAGTTCCGTGTCTCGACGAAAAATAAACGGGTCGCACTAAATCGGCCCTTTGTTCATCATGGCGGAATCAATCTTAGGTTTTTTATTGGACGTCACTTCATTCAAAGGGTAACGGATAGCCAGAAGGTGATTCCACCGTGGACATGCCAATGGAAGAAGCCGGCCTCAAGCTGGGCCTGGAGATGGAAATGCCGGTCGTGCGCCGGGGCAGCGGCCTCAGCCACCCGGTGGGCGACCGGTATTTCGAGGCGCTGGCCGCCTGCAAGCGCAGCCGCGGGGACGATGTCGCCTTCGATTTCCTGGCCGGGCGCATCATGGGCGTGGTCGGCGGCCATGGCGAGAGCAGCCTGGACAACGGTTACAACTTGCTGGAAACCTCGTTCGCGCCTGTGACGGGCGGCGCGGGCGGGCTGGACCGGTTGGCCGAGCGCGTCGGCGGCGAACTTCGAGATGTGCGCCTGGCACTGGATGCCGAGGGGGCGACGCTACTCAATGCGTCCGAGCATCCCGATTGTTCGCTGGACCCGGACTGGTATGCGGCCGTACGGGTCGACCGGCCCATCTACCGCGAGCTGGTCGACTACCGCGGGTGGCTGCACCGCCTGGGCATCGACGCCAAGGCGCAGAACGGGCCCTGCACGTCCGTGCCAGTGGCGCAGGCGGCGCGCGCGCTCAATGCTGTCCTGGCGCTGGGGCCGGCCAGCATCGCGCTGTTCGCCAACAGCCCGCTCGAATGCGGGCGCGAGACCGGCCTGAAGGAAAACCGCCTGACGCTGTGGGAGCGGGTCTTTCGCCCCGGACGCTTCCCGGGCGACTACGCCTTGCAGCAATTGCCCGACCGGCCTTTCGAGGAACTGGGCCATTATTTTCACTGGATGTTCAGTCCGGGCACCGCCAGCCGGGCGTTGCCGCTGCAACCGGGCGCGGGCTACAAATCGGCTGCCTCGGTGCTGCTGCAGGACGATCCGCCGCTGGCGCATTTTCTGCGTTCGGCCTCCTGGCCCGGGCGGCGTATCGATACCGGCCAGGCCGTCGAACTGCGCCCGCACGGCGGTTATTTCGAGTACTCGCAATTCGCGCATTTCCTGGACGCGCGCTGGCGCTACCGCCTGGCCGAGACGCCGCCGCTGGACGAATTGCTCGGCGCCTGGGCCAGGCCTCAAGGCATCGAGGCCCTGTATGAGCGCTGCGGCGTGGACGGCTATATCGAAGGCCGCGCGCCGGGTGCGGTGTTCGCCGATGCGCAGCTTGTGGACGAGGCCGGAGCGGACATCGCGCGCGCCGCGGTCCTGTCGCCCTCGGCGGTGCAGCTGGGCTTGATGCGCAACCTGGGCCAGGCCGAGCAGCTCTGGCGCGACTGGGGCTGGACGCGCCTGCGTGCGATGCGCGCGGACGCCATCCGCCATGCGATCGAGGACGATGCGGTGCATGCGCTGGCGCGCGACGTGCTCGATGTGGCGCGCGCCGGCCTCCCTGCTGCCGAGCGGCGCTGGCTGGCCTATGCCGACCACGTGCTGCAAACCGGGCGCACCGGCGCCGACCGCCTGCTGGCGCTGTGGCGCGAGCATGAGGGCCGCGGCGATCGCCTGGCCCGGGTGTGCGAGCGCCGCGAAGTGCTGGCGGTCTAGGGGCCTGTCATCACGGAAAGTGAGCCGCGGATGGGCCCCCAGGCGCGTGCCCGGCAAGGCGTGAATGCGCGTCGCGGTGCCGCTGGGTCTGCGCTTGGCGCCTTGCCGCGGTTCAGGCGGCTTC
>DAIDKG010000434.1 GCA_027450125.1 Bordetella sp.
CGGTGGGATTGATGGTGTTGAAGATGCCGCCGACCAGGATCGGCCGCCATGTGATCTCAACGTCAAGCTCCTTGGCGAGCGGCTGGATGTTATGAAAGGCGAGATAAGTCCAGGGGCTGGAGCAGTCGAAGAAGAATTCGATCATGGTGTTTCCTGTGTTTTTGGGGCGTCACTGGATTCCGGAATCGCGCTACTCGCGCCCCGGAATGGCGCTCCGTTCCGCCAGCTCCCTGGCCTTGTGGCCGAACATGTTCTTTCTCGCTTCGTCGTCCAGCGGCTCTTGCTCGAATTTGCCGACCGCCAGCCCCGCTTGCACCTGGGGCCGGCCGCGCACGCTGGCGTACCAGCGCTTGAGGTGGGGAAAGTCGTCGAGCGTGAAGCCTTGGGCCTTGTGGGTCATGGTCCAGGGAAAGCAAGCGATGTCGGCGATGCCGTACTCGGTGCCAGCGACATAGGCGCCGGTCTTGCCGAGCTGGGTATCGAGCACGCGATACAGCCGTGCCGCTTCGTCGCGGTAACGCTCAATCGCGTAGGCGATCTTTTCCTGCGCATACAGCGCAAAGTGACCATGCTGGCCGAGCATGGGCCCCAGTCCGCTCACCTGCCACATCACCCATTGCATGGTTTGGGTGAAGCCGCGCAGATCCGTGGGCAGGAAGCGGTTGGTTTTCTGGGCCAGATAGACCAGGATGGCGCCGGTCTCGAACACCGAAAGCGGGCCGCCGCCGTCGAGCGGCGCATGGTCCACTATGGCCGGAATGCGGTTGTTCGGGCTGATCGCCAGAAATTCCGGCCTGAATTGCTCGCCAGCGCGGATGTTGACCGGAGTCACCGTATAGGGAAGTCCGAGTTCCTCCAGCAGGATGGAGATCTTCCAGCCGTTGGGTGTCGGTGCGTAATGCAGGTCAATCATGGCGAATGACGCTCCTGCCGAGCTGCGGATCGACATCACGCCATGACTTGCAGGCACCCGTGGCCGACCCCCTGACATTCCAGGCTCCCGTTGCGTGGCTTTCTCGGGTTGACGACATCATGCGCAGCTCTTCGAGGGTTCAAGGCGTCAGCGCGGCGCCATGCGGAGGGCCCCATCCACGCGGATGGACTCAGCGTTCATGTAGCCGCAAGTGACCAGAAACTCGACGGCCTGCGCGAATTCATCGGGGTCGCCCAAACGCTTGGGAAAGGGCACGCTGGCCGCCAGCGCCTGCTTGACGTTGTCCGGCAGGGCCAGCAGCAAGGGGGTGCCGAAGATCCCCGGCAGGATGGTGTTGACGCGAACGCCTTCGTCCATCAGGTCGCGTGCGATCGGCAAGGTCATGCCCATGACGGCGGCCTTGCTGGCGGCATAGCTGGCCTGGCCGACCTGGCCGTCCACCGCAGCGGCCGAAGCGGTGTTGACCACGACGCCGCGGTCGCCGTCGGCCAGCGGTTCCAGCGCCAGCATGCCCGCCGTCGATTTGGCAATGCAGCGGAACGTGCCCACCAGGTTGATCTGCACGATGCGGTTGAAGCGATCCACCGCACTCGGGCGGATCTCGCCCGTTTTCCGGTCGCGACTGACGGTCTTGACGGCGTCGGCCGTGCCGGCGCAGTTGACCAGAATGCGTTCCTGCCCGATCGCGGCACGGGCTTTGGCGAAGGCCGCGTCCACCTGCTCCTCGGACGTCACGTCCACGTTGCAGTAAACACCGCCAAGCTCGCTGGCCAACGCCTGGCCGACGGCTTCGTTCATGTCGAAGATGGCGACCTTGACGCCATGGCTGGCCAAACGCCGGGCCGTGGCGGCCCCCAGGCCGGAAGCCCCCCCGGTGATGACGGCAGAAATGTCGGAATTGAGTTGCATGGTTTTTCCTTGAAGATGACAGACAGGCGTTATTGGCCGGTGAATTTGGGGGTGCGCTTGCCCAGGAATGCCGCTTGCCCTTCCAGGTTGTCGGCCGAACGCAAAGCGACAACGAAATTGCGCTTCTCATGCTCCAGGCCCTGCGCGAGCGGGGTTTCAAAGCTGGCCAGGGCCGCATCTTTCGCCAGCGCCACGGCCAGCGGCGAATTGGCCGCAATCCGGCAGGCCATCGCCAGCGCCGTCGGCAGGGCCTGGCCATCAGCCGTCACTTCGGCGACGATGCCAACGTCGCATGCCTTGCGGGCGTCCATGAAATCGCCGGTCAGCAGCAGCGCCATGGCCTTGGACTTGCCGATGGCGTGAACCAGGCGCTGGGTGCCGCCGGCACCGGGAATGGCGCCCAGCTTGACTTCCGGCACGCCGAACTTGGCGGACTCGCCAGCAATCACGATGTCGCAGGCCAGCGCCAGTTCCATGCCGCCGCCCAGCGCGACCTTTTCCACCGCCGCGATGACGGGCTTGGGGAAGCGCCCCAGCGCCGCAAAAAAGTCCCAGCCCGTTGCCGAGCGGTCGCCCAGCAGCGGCGCGGCACGCAGCACTTCAAAGGCCGTGATGTCGGCGCCCGCGCAAAACACGTCCTCGGCGCCGGTGATGATGACGGCTCGCACGGCATCGTCGTCGCGCAGTTGCGCAAGCTGCGCGCGCAGGCCATCGAATACCGCGCGGTTCAGGCTGTTCTTCGCACGCGGGCGGTTGATGGTCAGGGTGACGACGGCGCCGTCACGGCTCACGAGCACTTCACTGGCTTCGCTCATGGTGGCCCCGCTCATGCAAGCCGCTCGATGATGGTGGTGTTGGCCGTGCCCGAAGCCTCGCAGATGGTCTGCAGGCCATAGCGGCCGCCCCGGCGCTCCAGTTCATACAGCAGGTCGGTGAGCATGCGCGCGCCGGTGGAGCCCAGCGGATGGCCGATGGCCATCGAGCCGCCATTGACGTTGAGGCGGTCGTCCGGGATGCCGAACTCCTGCTGGAACATCAGCGGTACGCCGCCGAAAGCCTCGTTGACCTCGAACAGGTCGATGTCGTTGATGGTCAGGCCCGATTCCTTCAGTGCCTTGCGGGTGGAGTCGAGCACGGCGGTGAACTGGATCACCGGGTCGGCGGCGGCCACTGCCGTGCTGACGAAGCGCGCACGCGGCTTCAGGCCATGCTTCTTGGCATAGGCGCGGCTGGCGATCAGCAGCGCGGCGGCACCATCGCTGACCTGCGACGAGTTGCCGGCGGTGGTGGTGCCGTTGGCGGCAAACACGGCTTTCAGCGT
This sequence comes from Bordetella sp., assembly GCA_027450125.1. Lineage (GTDB taxonomy): Bacteria > Pseudomonadota > Gammaproteobacteria > Burkholderiales > Burkholderiaceae_B > Bordetella. The sequence goes on from DAIDKG010000434.1 coordinate 3,165, forward strand.
GGCCATCTTTTCGGGGTCGGGGTTGGCGCGCACGCCCTCGTCGGCGGCGACGACCGGACTGTTCGGGTCGGCCGGGTCCTCGGTCAGATGCACCAGTTGGTCCTTGATGCGACCGGCCTGAATCGCCTCGGTGGCGCGCTTATGGCTCCGCACTGCGGAGGCATCCAGGGTTTCACGCGTGAGGCCGAAGCGCGTGTTCAGCAACTCCGACGAAACGCCTTGCGGTATCAGCGGGTTGTCCTGGTAGCGCGCCAGTTCGCGCGGGCTGTATTGCGAACCGAGCGGCGCGCCGGGCTTGAACGACGGCGGCAGTGGCGCCTGCGACATCGACTCCACCCCCCCGCCGATGGCCAACTGGTAGGCACCCGCCTGGATGCCATGCACGGCAAAACTCACCGCCTGCTGGCCCGAGCCGCATTGCCGATCGACCGTCACCGCCGGCACGGATTCGGGCAGCCCCGCCGCCAATACGGCATGTCGGCCCAGGTTGCCGTGCTGCTGGTCCCACTGCAGCACGCAGCCGATGATCACGTCGTCCAGATCGGCGGGGTTGACGCCGGACCGCTCGACCAACTGGCGCAGCGTCTCGGCCATCAGATCGACGGGATGCCACTTGTGCAGGCGCCCGCCGCGCTTGCCCACGGGGGTGCGCAGCGCACCGACGATAACGGGTTCATGGTCATTCATCTGGTTCTCCTGTGTAAGAAACTGGGTGTCACGCAAAGTGGCGTTCAGGCGGCGTAGCGCTCTGCCTGCTCGACGCGGATGCGCTTCTTGTCGATCTTGCCGACGCTGGTCTTGGGGATGGTCTCGACGAACAGGATCTGATCCGGCAACTGCCACTTTGCGAAGGCGCTGGTCAGGTGTTCCTGCAATTGCTCCTGGGTCGCCTGCTGGCCGGGCCTCAGCACCACCAGGGCCAGCGGCCGCTCCTGCCACTTCGGATGCGGAACCCCGACCACCGCGGCGTCGCGCACGGCCGGGTGGCCCATGAGCAGGTTTTCCATGTCGATGGAAGAGATCCATTCGCCACCGCTCTTGATCACGTCCTTGATGCGGTCGGTAACCTTGAGGTAGCCGTTCTCGTCCACCGTGCCGACA
>DAIDKG010000435.1 GCA_027450125.1 Bordetella sp.
AACGCCGTGCCGGAAAGCCTGTGGTGGCTGTTTGGTGCAGGCTACCTCGGCTACACCGGCGCACGCAGCTTTGACAAGTGGCGAGGTGCGCCACGCTGATCAGCACACAATTCAAACCCATCGAAGACCCCGTCTTCGTCATCTGTCTTACCTGGCAGGTGGCGAAGGCGGGGTCTTTTGTCGTTTGTGGATACGAATTCACACGATCGTATGAGCGATTGTTCGCTGGTTGCGCTACGCTTCGCCCATGGAAACTTTGATACCCGCTTTCCTGCGTCGCCAGCGCAACCAGCGTCGTCTGACGCTGGAGATGTTGTCTGCCAAAGTCGGCATGTCGCCGCAGCATCTGTCGGAAATTGAAAGCGGCAAGCGCGATCCGCGTTTGTCTTCCATCGAGCGCATGGCGGAGGCGATGGGGATGACGGTGCTGATCGTGCCGGACTCCATGGCACCCGATCTGCGACGCTATGTCGCCAACAACGGCCGTATCTATACCACCCAAGCCGGCCAAACCAACACAGCGCCGAACGCCCCTGCAATTCACGGATCTGATCATGCCCACGAAAAAATCTGACCTGGCGATTGCCAATGCCGACCTGCCGCAATGCAACCTGAGTTTCAGCATCGAAACCTTCGACGACCCCGAAACCGGCAAGCCCACCCAGTTCGGCCGCTTTGCACGCAACTGGCAGGATGAAGAAGCCTTGGATGTGCTGATCGACAAGCTTGAAGCCGGCCAACTCAGCCACAAGCAAGCCCTGATGCAAGCGTGCAAGTTGGAAGCGACCACGCCCTACAACCTGGAAATCCAGAATTTCATCGCCAACCGACTGTGGGCACTGGGTCTGCAGGATGAGGCCACAGAGGTGTACGAACGGGCGTTCAAGCTGGCGCAGGCCATGATCCCCAAAGATTTCAAAGGCCAGATCACCTGGGGTGAAATCGACAACCGGTCTTTCCTGCGCCTGGCCCATGGCACTTTGCTTGGATTAATGCACCGACCTGACAAAGAAAAAGGGGGCGAAGCCGCCATGGCGCTGGCCAAGCAGATGCTTGCCTGGTGCCCCATGGACAACATTGGCGTGCGTTTCCTATTGGGCGATATCGCCTTGCTCAAGGGCGACCACAAGGCCGCCATGAAGGAATACCTGAAAGGCGCGCCCAATTCACCGGCGCACTGGTACCAGGCTGCGCTGATTGCGTTTCGGGAGGGGGACTATGTGGCGGCCTGCACCTACCTGCGGCGGGGCATTGCCGCGAACCCCTACATTGCAGAGGGGCTGACCGGGCGCACGGTGCTGACGGAGCACTTGTACTGGCACGCCAGCAATGTGCTCGGCCCGGAATGGGCCATTGACTATCTTGAGCGAGCCGCCAGTCACTGGACGCCGGAGGAGGTCGACTTTGTCGACTGGGTGTTCAATTCATCAGCGGTGTTGAAGGAGCGCGCTGAAATGATGACGCTCAATGAAGGACTGACCTACGAATGGGATGCCGAAAAGCGCGACCCTTATTCACTGAAACAGATGACATACATCAAACGGATCACCGACACGCTGTCGAAGAAGATGGTGCGCCAGATCCGCAACCGCTATGGTGTGGAGTTCTGGCCCTGGGAACGTGACGGGCTTCGTAAGACTCCCCCCAGATAGACCACGTCCTCTGGCTGTATCGCCAGCAATAGCAACCGTAAAACCATAGACCCCGTCTTCATCTGCTCCCGATTCTGGGTAGTGGGTGAAGGCGGGGTCTTTTGTCGTTTGTGTGCCAGAACATTGCAGCATGCGCTTGGCTTTGCTTGCGAACAGCGTCTTCATTGGAGCATGCAAGCACATGACACCAAATCGCCCGGCAGGGCACCCAGCACTCTCACCGCTGCCCAGGTCGCCGACCGCATGGGGCTTACCACCCGGCAACTGCAGGAGCTGCGACTGCGTGGCATTGGGCCGCAGATCGTGCAGAGGGGCTTGTCGATTCACTATCAGTTTGCCGACGTGCAAGAAATCGAGCGACACGAGGCCACGATGCTGATGGAGCAGGTGCAGGCCAGTGATCGGCCGTTGGCACTGCTGCGGGCAATGGCGGATGCCTGTGGTTTCAAACTGTCGCCGATCCTTCAGCAGGTCGCGCCGACACCAGACGTGGCACTGGCGCCAGTCGTGACACCAGCGGTTGAGCCGTCAACAGCATCCTCCACGGCATCAACATCACCAGCCATACAAGTGCCGGCGCCGCAGGCAGTCGCGCACACTGTTTCCATACCGGAGCCAACGCCATCGGTCGTGCCACCTACGCTTACCGTTATCACCTCGACAACCACCGCTTGGTACCTGGTCCACACCAAGCCCCGGCAAGAAGATGTCGCTCTGGCCAACCTGGAGCGCCAGGGCTACCAGTGTTACCTGCCGCAGATGCGCATCGAGCGGGTCCGGCGGCGCAAGGCAGAGGTCGCCACCGAGCCCATGTTCCCGCGCTATTTGTTCGTGCGGCTGGACAGCAGCGACCAGGGCAAAAGCTGGTCGCCGATTCGCTCCACATTGGGGGTGAGTCAGTTGGTTCATTTCGGCGCCCATGCCGCTAAGGTTGATGACGCGCTGGTCGATCTACTTCGCCAACGCGAGCAGGCATTACCGGCAGAAGCCACGTTCACCAGCGGCGAGCCAGTGGTCATCACCGACGGTCCATTCGCCGGACTCGAAGCTATTTACCAAACAGCCGACGCCGAGCGCCGCGCCTTCATCCTGCTGGAGATCCTCAGCAAACCCGTTCCGATGCAGATCGACGCCGGACGGCTTCGCAAGGCCAGTTGAGTCATCGACAGCGGCCGTCGCTTTCTTCGCATGTATCCCGTCTTTCTGCGCTGAATGCCTTGATACCGCTCGCGAAGCAGAGCAAACATGGTTCCAAGCAAAAAGCACTGGAAGATCATGACGATAGAGCAAGACCCCCCTCCACA
>DAIDKG010000436.1 GCA_027450125.1 Bordetella sp.
ATGGCATAGCGTTGGAAAACCACGCGGGCAGACCAGCAGCAATCGGACTTGTATTCGACGCCGAGCATGGCCTGCGGGAAGCGCGAATTGCCGCCGGAAGCCTCCTGGCCCAAAGCATAGTCGATGCGGCCCACGCCGTACCAGTGCTTGGTGAAAGGCCATTGCACGCCCAGGCTGACCTGGTTCTGCGGCGTGGGCAGATATTGCTGGTTGATCAGCGACGAATTCTGGTAGCGGTAGGTCAGCGCAACCGTGGTCAGGCGCTGCGGCGACCAGCGCAGGCTGGTGTAGGCCTGCGACACTTGATGGTCGTAGGTGTCGTACTGCACGCCCAGGGCCGTGCTCAGGGAGTCGGTCAGCGCGGCGCTGGCTCCGCCCAGCAGGTCGGAATGCTGATGCTCGCGTGCCACCTCGCCCGGCAGCGTGACCATCTGGTCGACGAAATACTGCTGTATGCCTCCCGACAGCGACAGGCGCTCCAGGCCCGTGGCGTTGTCGATCCAGCGCGTGGTCAACGCGGCGGTGAGCTGATTGGCGTTATTGATGCGGTCCCATCCGCCGACATAGCGGTTTTCCTCGAAGGCCTGGTCGAAGCTGAAAGGCGCGAGGTAGGTGTCGTAGACCGGCAGGTTGGACTGGTTGCGATAGGGGATGTACAGGTAGTAAAGGCGCGGCTCCAGCGTCTGCGTCGCCGACCGGCCGAAGAGCGACGTGTCGCGGTCGAAGGTCATGCCGCTGTCGAGCGAAACGATGGGCACCGTGCGCGAGGCCGAGGTGCCGTAGGGAGCCGTGCTGCCCAGTTGGTTGAAGTCGGTGTTGTACCAGTTGGTATTGCCATACTGGGTATAGTTCACGCCGATCTTGGGGGTGACGTACCAGCCCGGGTGGACGATGGGATAGGACACCGAGGGATAGATCTCGAACCGGTTGCCGTCCGGCCCCAGGCGCTTGCCCAGTTCCAGCGGCCTGCTGAAATGGATGGCCGAGGCGTCCATGTTCAGGTCGAATCCGTTCCAGTCGTAGCGATGTCCGTTCAGCCGGGCGGCCAGTTCGTTGAACGGCGGCGCGACCGGCGCATCGGGATCCTGCAGCGTCTGGTAGTGCAGGGACTGGACCGATGTATCCCAGTACGTGTTGGCCCAGCCGGCCGTGACGGTCTGGGGCAGGTAGACGGTGGCGGCCGAGTTCAGGCCGATGGTGTTGCTGATGTCGCGGAAGTAGTTGTTGTCCGAGACCCGCTGTATGTCCCAGTTGGCGTAAAAGCCGCCGTCAAACTGCTGATAGTGCGTCCAGCGGTACATCCAGCGGTCGCGGTCGGCCACCCGGTCGCGCGGCATGTAGTTGGCCTGCGCCAGGCCGGTGTAGCCGTTGCCGATATAGCGGCCCGTCGCGCCCAGCATCATCCCGCGCTTGCTCATGATCTGCGGGTCCAGCGTCAGGTCGTAATTGGGCGCCAGATTGAGGTAATACGGCACCGTCACGCTGAAGCCGGTGCTGCTGGAGGTGCTGTAGGTGGGCGCGAGAAAGCCCGACTTGCGCTCGTTCTTGACCGGGAAGGTGAGGTAGGGCGACGCAAGGATGGGGACGCCCTTGAAGTAGAGCACGCCATCGTGCGCCACGCCTTCGTTTTCGTCCATGTCGACGTCCAGGCTGGCGGCCTTGATGTACCAGGACGGCGTGGCGCAGGAGCAGCTGCTGTAGCGCACCTGGGTCAGGCGAAATTCCGACTTGCTGAAAATGTCCGCATGCTGTGCCTGGGCGGTGCCGCCGGTGGCGCCGAGCCAGAAATCCGGCGAGTTGATGGCGCCCTCGTAGTCGTCCAGGTTGATGTGGCCGGACGGGCCGGTGATCAGGGTGGCGTCGCGTTGCACGCGCAGATCGCCGTTGATGGTCACTTCGCCGGTTGCGCGATCGTAGTGGATGCGCTCGCCTTTGATCACGGCATCCGGGCGCCGTATCTGCGCATGGCCGGAAAGGGTGAATTGCGTGTCGGGATTGCCGTCGACCCGATCGGCCTGGATGAAGGTCGAAATGGCGTCGCCGGGCAGGCGAAGCTCGCGCAGGCGCGATGAACTGCGCATCTCGAGCGGCGGCTGCAGGCCGGGAACCTCGACCTGCGACGCCGAGCCGGAACCGGCAGCGGCATGAGACATGGAGGCGGCCTGGGCCTGCGCGGCTCCGGCCACGCCGACTGCGAGAAGAATCAACCACCGAACCATGCGCACGAGCACGAAAACCAACCCTGTTCGAAATGGACCTCGCTTGGACATCGAAACGGTGCCGGAGCGAAGCGACCCGGTATTATAGAGAAGCCGGCCAAACGCCCAAGCCCGAAGGCGTCTGGCGTGAAACCGCGGCCTGTCCGCCAGGCTCCCCCTTATCCGCTGACTTCGAGACAGTACGCTTGAGCATCTCCCCCGACCCGCGCCAGGCCATGATGGAAACCTGGCTGCGCAGCCTGCCGCCCCAGATGGACCTGCGCCTGGATACGCTGCAACCGGCTTCCAGCGATGCGAGCTTCAGGCGCTATTTCCGCCTCCAGGCGGCCAATGGCACCGCCATCGTCATGGACGCGCCGCCGCCCCACGAGGACGTGCGCCCCTTCCTGCATGCCGGCGACCTGCTGCGCCAAGCCGGGCTCAACGTGCCGGCCGTGCTGGCGCAGGCCCCCGAGCAAGGGTTGCTGCTGCTGTCCGACCTGGGCAGCGAGACCTATTACCAGCGCATACAGGCCGGACTGGACGATGCGAGCCTGCAGACCTTGTACCGCGAAGCACTGGCCGCGCTGGTGCGAATGCAGCAGGCATCGACGGCCGGGCTGCCCGTCTACGACTCGGCGCGCCTGGCAGCCGAGCTGGAACTGTTTCCCGAATGGTATGTGCAGCGCCATCAAGGCGCCACGCTGACCAACAGGCAGGCCGAGGACCTGCGCGGGATCTTCCGGCTGCTCTCTGAGAGTTGCGCCACGCGCACGCCCGTCTATGTGCACCGCGACTTCCATTCGCCCAATCTGATGGTCTGCGACCAGGCGCGCTTCGGCCCCAACCCGGGCATTCTGGATTTCCAGGACGCCCTGGCCGGACCGCTCACGTATGACCTGGCCTCGCTGGTGACCGATGCCCGCACCACGTGGGAAGAGCCTCAGCAGCTGGACTGGGCCATACGCTACTGGGAAATGGCGCGCAGCGCCGGCCTGCCGGTGGAGCCGGACTTCGCCGAATTCCACCGCGCCTATGAGTGGATGAGCCTGCAGCGCAATCTTCGCATCCTGGGCGTGTTCGCCCGCCTGAACCATCGCGACGGCAAATCGGGTTATCTGGCCCACATGCCGCGCGTGAACCGCTATGTGCGCCAGGTGGCCGGACGCTACGGTGCTTTCGCGCCGCTGCTGCGCCTTTTGGACCAGCTCGACCAGACCGAGCCCACGGTGGGGTACACCTTCTGATGCGGGTGATGATCCTGGCGGCGGGCCGCGGCGAACGCATGCGGCCGCTTACCGATCACACGCCCAAACCGCTGCTGGCCGTGGGCGGCAAGCCGCTGATCGTCTGGCACCTGGAACGGCTGGCGCAGGCAGGCCTGCGCGATGTGGTCGTCAATCACGCCTGGCTGGGCGAGCACATCGAGCGGGCGCTGGGCGACGGCAGCCGCTGGGGCGTACGCATCCGCTATTCCGCGGAAGGGCAGGCGCTGGAAACCGCCGGGGGCATCGCGCAGGCGCTGCCCTTGCTGGGGCCGGCGCCTTTTCTGGTCATGAACGGCGATATCTGGTGCGACTGGAATCCGGCCCTGGCTCACGCCATACCGGACGAAATGGGCCGGGCGCAGGCCGATGCCTGGCTCCTGCTGACCGACAATCCGCCACAGCACCCGCAAGGCGATTTCGCCCTGCAGCCCGACGGCCGCGCGGCCGTCGGCGGCCAGGAGAGGCTGACGTTTACCGGCATAGGCATCTATCGGCCCGAGCTCTTCGCAGGCCTCGCGGCTGGCGAGCCCGCCGCGCTGGCGCCGCTGCTGCGCCTGTCCATGGCGCGCGGCGCCGTACGCGCGAGCCGCCATGCCGGCCGCTGGGTCGACGTAGGCACGCCGCAACGCCTGCATGCGCTCGATACCGAACTGGGAGCCGGCACCGATCCCGCATCCGGCGCCTGATCCGGAACGAAGCGCCGCAGTAGTATGCTTTGCATTCTTTACCTCCTGCACCAAACCAAAGGCATAGGAAGTCTTAAATGGGTATGTTCGGACAATCGGGACGCCCGGTTTTCAAACCGTCTGTCTACCAGCCTGGCAGGCACAACCGGCGACTGCCGCGCGGCCTGGGCCTGCTGCTGATCGGCATCGCGCTGGGCGCCGGCGGCGTGCTGTTCCTGCAAACCAACTACGGGCCGCCTCGGCTGTCCACCGAGCAGTCTGAACAGGTGCGCAGCGAATTGAACGCCGCCACGCTGGAACGCCAGCGCCTGCAGACCCAGATCGACGATCTGCAACGCCAGCTCCAGGCCAGCCGTGCGGCCCAGACTGCCGCCCCGGCCGAACCCGCGGCCCAGCCCGCCCCGGCGGCCGACACCGCGGCAGCGGCATCCGAGGCTGCTGCGGCACCAGCCGCGCCGAATCCGCCGGCCGCGGCGCCCGAAGCCGCGCCCGCGCCCGCCGCCGCGGTACCCGCCGCACCCTCCTCACCCGCCGCACCCACGCCCTCTGCTGCCGAGCCGGCACAGGCTCCGAGCGCGGCGACGGCGCCCAGGACTTACGGGCAACCTCCCGCCCCCGAAGCGCCCAAGCCGGCGACACGCCGGCCCGTGCACCACGACTACCCGGAACCGCATTCCGAACTGCGCATGACCATCATCCCGATGACGCCGCAGTCCAAGTAAAGGCGTTCTTCCCCGTAGCGCCGCCTCGATGCGCCGCCGGCCTGCGTCGAGGGCGGCCGGCGCCAAGCGGCAACGCGGGGACTGTCAGCGGCTGGCGCCGCTCCGCGCGCCGCGATTGTCGGCCAGCGAATGGGCGTACATGGATTTGCCGCCCAGGGCGTGGGCCACCGCGTAGCCCATGACGCAGGCCACCATGAGCGGCAGCATGGCCTGATAGCTGAGCGTCATCTCGAAAATCATCAGGATGGACATGAGCGGCGCATGCGTGGCCGCGGACAGCAAGGCGCCCATGCCGACCGCGGCATAGCTGCTGACCGAGACCTGCGGCAAGATGCCGTGCAGCGTGGAGCCGTAAAGATGGCCCAGCGCCGCGCCCATGAACAAGGTGGGCGTGAATATGCCGCCCACGGCGCCCGAGCCCGAACTGGCCGAGGTCGCAATCAATTTCATCAGGAGCACCACCGCCACGGTCTGCCAGGCCCAGGGCTGGTGCAGGAGGGAATTGACTACGCTGTAGCCGTTGCCCCATACCTGGGGCCAGCCCACCGAAATCACGCCCACCACCAGGCCGCCCGCGGCCAGACGCAGCCAGAGCGGACCTATCCATTGCGAGAACAGGCGCTTGGATCCGTTGAGCATCTTCAGGTACCAGGGCGCCAGGACACCTGCCAGCACGCCCAGGCCGAGGTAGGTGAATACCTCCCAGGGAGACGTGAAATTGAAGGTCGGCATGTGATAGACGGCGTCGTAATGCAGCAACTGGCGCGTGACCATGTTGGCGGCCACCGAAGCCACCACCAGAGGCACCAATATGGCCGACGACACCGAGCCGTAGATGATCTCCGAAACGAACAGGGCGCCGGCGATGGGCGCGTTGTAGACCGCGGTAAGGCCGGCCGTGGCGCCGCAGGCCACCAGCAGGCGCAGGCGCTCGGGCGGCCAGACCAGCCAGCGGCCACAGACCGAGGCCAGCATGGCCGCGATCTGCACCATGGGGCCTTCGCGGCCTATGGACGACCCGGTAGTGATGGAGAAGAATGCCGCCAGGCTGCGCGCCATGGTCTGGCGCAGGCCGATGAGGCCGCGCCCCAGCGAAATCGCCTCCATGTAATCGCTCGCGCCCTGCGGCGGCAGCTTGCTGCGCGCCCATTGCAGGATCAACCCCGCC
>DAIDKG010000437.1 GCA_027450125.1 Bordetella sp.
GTGTAGGGGATGCGGATGGAGGCCGAGCGGTTTTTCGCCGAGTAGGCCAGTTTGACCGGCGCTTCATAGCCGGGCACCAAGCGTTTGTAGCTGTTGGTGCCGGGGTTGGTGATGGCGTTGAGCGCCTTGGCGTGCTTGATGATGCCGCCGATATAGTAGAGGGCGAATTCGGACAGGCCGGCGTAGCCGTTGCCAGCGAACAGGTTTTCGCCATCTTTCCAGATGGATTGGTGCACGTGCATGCCCGAACCGTTGTCGCCGACGATGGGCTTGGGCATGAAGGTGGCGGTCTTGCCGTAGGCGTGCGCAACGTTATGCACGACGTACTTGAGCACCTGGTTCCAGTCGGCGCGCTTGACCAGCGTGCTGAACTTGGTGCCGATTTCCAGCTGGCCGGGAGCCGCGACTTCGTGGTGGTGCACTTCGACGGGAACGCCCATGGCCTCTAGCACCAGGCACATTTCCGAGCGCAGATCCTGGAAGGAATCGACCGGGGGCACAGGGAAGTAGCCGCCCTTGACCTTGGGACGATGGCCCAGGTTGCCACCCTCGAAATCCAGGCCCGTCGACCAGGGCGCCTCTTCGGAGTTGACCTTGAGGAAGCAGCCCGACATGTCTTCGCCCCACTTGACGCTGTCGAAGACGAAGAATTCGGGCTCGGGGCCGAAGTAGGCGGTGTCGCCCAGGCCCGAGGACTTCAGGTAGGCTTCGGCGCGTCGCGCCAGGGAGCGGGGATCGCGCTCGTAGCCCTTGCCGTCGGACGGTTCGATCACGTCGCAGGTCAGGATGAGAGTGGGCTCTTCGCGGAACGGATCCAGATTGGCGGTGTCCAGGTCGGGAGCGAGCATCATGTCCGAAGCTTCGATACCCTTCCAGCCGGCGATCGACGAGCCGTCGAAGGCCTGGCCGGTGACGAGCTTGTCTTCATCGATGGCCGAAACGGGAACCGAAACGTGCTGCTCTTTACCGATGGTGTCGGTAAAGCGGAAGTCGACGAACTTGACGTCGTTGTCAGCAATCATCTTCAGAACATCTTTTGGGCTTGCCATGTCATCTCCAGTGGTAATTAGGCATCGCGGGGGTATCCGCCCGACTGACACAAGATAAGCAATATACGTGCCAATTCAAAAAATTCGGGGTATTCCCGAGGCGGGACGAAAAGTGCAGCTTGAATGCTCTATTTTGGTGCAAAATATAGTGCAGAAAGCACCTTTATAGTGCATTCAATCTGATAAGAACAGTTCTTGCAGGTCATTCAGGAAGCGCCATCCCAGGGAACTGGCCTGCAGCCGGGTCGGATCCGCGTCCAGCAGGCCACGGGAGACGGCTGCTTCCAGTTGGTGCGCGATGGCAGCCAGCGACAGTCCGGTGCGCTCGGCAAAGAGGCTGGCCGCCACGCCTTCGCGCAGTCTCAGGGCATTGAGCATGAATTCGAACGGCAGGTCCGACGGACCCAGCGTGCGCGCTTCGGCAATGTGGCTGCCGTCGCCCCGCAATGCCCGCTCCATCCAGGAGTCGGGCTGGCGAGCGCGCGCCTCGCGCACGATGCGGTCATGGAAGGAGATCTTGCCGTGCGCGCCCGGTCCCAGGCCCAGGTAATCGCCGAACTCCCAATAATTGAGATTGTGCCGGCACCGCGCGCCGGGCCTGGCATAGGCCGAAACCTCATAGCGCTGCAGGCCGGACGCAGCCAGCTCGGCCTGCACGGCGTCCTGCATCGCGGCCGCGGTGTCGTCGTCGGGGATGTCCTGCGGCGGATACTTGGCAAAGACGGTATTGGGCTCCATCGTCAAGTGATAGAGCGACAAATGCTCGGTGCCGAACGAGAGCGCCTCGCGCACGTCGGCCAGGCAGGCGTCCAGCGTCTGGCCCGGCAGCGCGAACATCACGTCCAGGTTGACGCGGGCCACGGCCTGCTGGGCCATGCGTATTGCCGCCCTGGCCTGGCCGGCATCGTGAATGCGGCCGAGTTTCTGCAATTGCGCATCGTCGAAGCTCTGAATGCCCAGCGACAGGCGAGTCACGCCGCTGGCCGCGTAGTCGCGAAAGCGCCCGGCTTCGGCGGTACCGGGATTGGCTTCCATGGTGACCTCGGCATCGGGCAACAGGCGCAGATGCGAACGCAGCATGGCCAGCAGCTCGTCCAGGCCGGCCGACTACAGCAGGCTGTGGGTGCCGCCGCCGATAAAGACGGAGACCACCTGGCGACCCCAGACTGAAGGCAGCGCCTGCTCGAGATCGCGGCGCAAGGCGTCCAGGTAGGCCCGTTCGGGGATTTCGCCGGCCGCGTGCGAATTGAAATCGCAATACGGGCATTTGCGTACGCACCAGGGAACGTGGACATAGACCGACAAAGGCGGCAGGCTGGTGAGTGCGGTGCCCTGGCGCTGCGCCAGGCGTCCGTCGGGATGAAGCATGATCGTCTTGGCCACGGTGCCGGCAACCTAGTCTGACTGGAGCTTGGCGAGCAATTCCTGGAGCGCGCGGGCGCGATGGCTGACGCGGTTCTTTTGCTCGGGGGCCATGGCCGCCGCAGTCATGCCTTGCCCGGGCAGATAGAAGTGCGGGTCGTAGCCAAAGCCGTGGCTGCCTTGCGGCGTGTCGACGATTTCGCCGTGCCAGATGCCCTCGCCTATCAGAGGTCGGGGATCGTCCTGCGAACGTACCAGCACCAGCACGGCCACATACCATGCGCGCCGGTCGGGCTGGCCGGCCAGATCCCGCACCAACAGCGCGTTGTTGGCCGCGTCGCTTTTTTCGCCGCCCATCCGGCGCTGCGCGTAGCGCGCGGAGTAGACGCCGGGCGCGCCGCCCAGGGCTGCCACGCACAGGCCCGAGTCGTCGGCCAGAGCCGGCAAGCCGGTATGCCGGCAAGCATGGCGGGCTTTGGCCAGGGCGTTCTCGACGAAGGTGGCGTGCGGCTCCTCGGCCTCGCTCACGCCAAACCGGGATTGAGCGATGAGCTCGATGCCCAGGGGCGCGAACAACGCGGAGAATTCGCGCAGCTTGCCCGGGTTGCCGGATGCCAGGACGACCTGGCGCAGGGGGGAATTCAAGGCATTCATACGGTACGATTGTATAAGCGCGGCAAAAAAGGCTGCCACAAATCGGCAATATATGCGGGCGAGAATGGGCGGCTGCATCTGGAATCCGCACCCATATGTTCGAAGTCGACGCCCCGCTACCCCTGGCAACCGAATTTGAACGCATTGTCCGCGAAGGACAGTTGCAACCGCATTACCAGCTCATTGCCGATCTGTTCCACGGCAGCATCCATGGTTACGAAAGCTTGATCCGCGGGCCGCGCAACAGTCCGCTGCACATGCCTGCCGGCCTGTTCGGCGCCGCGCGCAAGCTTGGACGCCTGATCGAACTGGAGCTGGCCTGCGCGAAGGCCGGCCTGCATGGATTCATGCAAAGCGGCGCGCAGGGCAAGCTCCTGCTCAACCTGTCGATCAATACGGTTCTGGCCTGCTGGTATCGATGGGGCGCCGACCTGCCCAAGCGCCTGCTCGAAGACAGCGGCCTGCCGTCCGACAGGCTCGTGATCGAATTGACCGAGCAGGACGCTGCCGACGACGTGGACGGACTGGTGCAGGCACGATTGTGCCTGCGTGAGCACGGCATCGGACTGGCGCTGGACGACTACGGCACAGGCAGCACCAATCTGCAGCTCTGGGTAAGACTGCAGCCCGATCTGGTCAAGATCGACCGCCATTTTTTCCACGGCATCAGCAGCAGCGCATCGGGCCAGCAATTGATGCGCGCGCTCATGTCAGTGGCCCAGGCGCTGGGCACGCCCCTGCTGGCCGAAGGAATAGAGACGGCCGCCGACCTCGCCACCGTGCGCGAGCTGGGCATACGCTATGTGCAGGGCTGGCATCTGGGACTGGTCGAACCCCGGCCCCAGGCCGAATTGCCCGAACCGGTGCTGGCGCTGCTGCGGCTGGACCGGTCGCGCCGCGTCCAGGCAGAGAGCGGCACGGTCGGCACCCTGCTCGTCGAAGCCATGGCGGTGCAGCCGGAGCACCATACCAACGACGACATCGACAAGATGTTCCAGGATTTTCCCGACCTGCATTCGGTCGCTGTCCTGGACCGCGAGCATCGGCCCATAGGCCTGATCAACCGGCACACGTTTTCCGAAAAATACGCCATGCGCTATACGCGCGATCTCTTCGGCCGCGACCCTTGCGCGACATTCATGAGCCACCGACCGGTCATGCTCGATGCCGAAACGCCCATCGACCGGCTGGCGCCGGTACTGGCGTCGGAAGACCAGCGCTACCTGCGCGACGGCTTCATCATCACGCGGGAGGGCCGCTATGCGGGCCTGGGGACGGGTGAATCCCTGGTGCGGGCGGTGACCGAACTGCGCCTGGAGACCGCACGCTACGCCAACCCGCTGACCGCCCTGCCCGGCAACATTCCCATCAAGCGGCAGATGCAGCAGCTCATGGCGGGCTCCGAGGAATTCATCGCCTGCTATGGCGACCTGAACCATTTCAAATCCTTCAACGACATGTACGGCTACTGGCGCGGCGACGCCGTGATCCAGTTGTGCGCCGAAGTCATCAAGCGCTACTGCGACGCGCAGCAGGACTTCATCGGCCACGTGGGCGGCGACGACTTCGTGATGCTGATGCGCAGCGGCGACTGGCAGGCCAGGCTGCAGGAGCTGGTCGCGCAATTCAATCAGCGGGCCATCGATCTCTACGACGAGCACGACCGCGGCCGGGGCGGCATCGAATTGCAGGACCGCTACGGCGTGACGCGCTTTTTCCCCTTCGTCACGCTGGGGGTTGCCGCCCTGGTGGTGCAACCGCAGCGATGCCTGGGCGTGGAGCCTCAGGCCATCGCGGCCGCCATTGCAGAACTGAAACGGCGCGTCAAGACCGAACGCGCCTCGCTGCTGGTGAACGACTACGCGCCGCTGGCCAAGGCCGGATAAACGGGTGGCGCCGCCGGATCGAGCCCGGCGGCCTGCCTGTCCTCTAGGCTGAATCGACATTCAAGGCATCCAGAAGGCAAGGGATGCGAGGTGAATGAAGGCGGGGAAGTTGTCGGGCTTTCGGTCGTGGCATGTTGAGATGCCTGTCGATCATCAGGTACTCATTGTTCCGATCCCGTGTCAGCGACTGGAATATACGCTCCCACACCCCGTTGCTGGCCTAACGGGGAAAGCGCTTGTGCACACTCTTGTACTGCCCATAACGGCCAGGCAGAACACTCCACCGTGCCCTCGAACGCAACACCCACAGCACGCCATTGACGAACAGCCGGTTATCTTGCAACGTGCGCCCTGGGTCGCCTGCTTTGCCTGGCAGCAGCAATTGAAAGCGCTCCCACTGGGCTTGGCTAAGTTAGTAACGGCTGGGTCGCAGATGCGTTTGCTTGGACATCCCTTCATTTTAGAAATGAATGTCGATTCAGCCTAGCGCGGCCGCCATGGCCTAGGTCTGCGCATGGCTGGCATCCGCCACGGCGCCGAGCCCCAGCGGCCAGCGCGAAGCAACCTACGAACACCAGCAAAGTGAGCGACAGTGCCGTACTTACCTTGAAACTTTTGCGCATCTTCTACAACCCGACAGATAACCGGCCCGCGCTTGGCGGCCTTGCTGGGCGCAATTGTAGGAATCAAGCTTGGCAGTTTTTTGACACTGCGCGCGAACGCCAATTCAGGCCAGCGCGGCCCTCTGCGCAGCAACCAGTTGTGCGATGCCGCCCTCGGCCAACGTGAGCATCGCATCGAGCTGGGCGCGAGTGAAGGTGGCCTCTTCGCCCGTGCCCTGCACTTCCACGAATGCGCCGCTGCCGGTCATGATCACATTGACGTCGGCCTGGCAGGCCGAGTCTTCCTCATAGTCCAGATCCAGCACGGGGCGCCCGTCGACCAGGCCTACCGATACGGCCGCGACGTGATCGCGAATGGGGCTGGCCTGCAAGTCGCCGCGCTTGATCAGCAGCGCCACGGCGTCGGAGGCGGCGACCCAGGCGCCGGTGATGCTGGCGCAGCGCGTGCCGCCGTCAGCCTGCAGCACATCGCAGTCCAGGTGCAGGGTGCGTTCGCCCAGGGCCTTCAGATCGACGACGGCGCGCAGGCTGCGGCCGATCAGGCGCTGGATTTCCTGCGTACGGCCGCTCTGCTTGCCCTTGGCTGCTTCGCGATCGCCGCGGGTGTGCGTGGCGCGCGGCAGCATGCCGTATTCTGCGGTCATCCAGCCCTGCCCCTGTCCTTTCAGAAACGGCGGCACCTTGTCCACCACGCTGGCCGTGCACAGAACATGGGTATGGCCGGCCTTGACCAGGACCGAGCCCTCGGCATAGCGGGTGTAGCCGCGCTCCAGCGAAAAAGGGCGCAGTTCGTCGGCTTGTCGGCCCGAAGGGCGGGAAATCGAGGTCGTCACGGCAGGGACTCCGTATGGGTTGGGATGCGAGGGAATCGGACAGCAAGGATTGTACGGGGCCCGGCTGCGCGCCTTCGGCTTGCCGCCGCTTTTGCCGCCGTGACGGCCAGCGGATGCAAAAGCCGGGGTGGTATCCTCGGCCGGATACTTTTCACTTCAGGATGCATCCCATGATCCGCAGCATGACAGCCTTCGGCAACGCCCGCGCCGACCTCGACCAGGGCTCGCTCGCCCTGGAACTTCGCAGCGTCAACAGTCGCTATCTGGACCTGTACTTTCGCCTGCCCGACGAGC
>DAIDKG010000438.1 GCA_027450125.1 Bordetella sp.
CCACACCGCGATCCTGCTGGGGGTGGCCAAGACATTGGCCGCCGGCAGGCGCGATTTCCGCGGCACGGTTCATTTCATCTTCCAGCCGGCGGAGGAAACGCTGCGCGGCGGCTCGGCCATGCTCGACGATGGCCTGTTCGAGCGCTTCCCCTGCGACGAAATTTACGCGCTGCACAACATCAACGAGCTGCCGGCAGGCATGGTGGGGGTACGCAACGGCGCCATTCTCTCCGCCTGCGACGTCTTTCGCATTCGCATACAGGGCGTGGGCACCCACGCCGCCATGCCGCATCTGGGCATAGACCCCATTCTCGTGGGCACGTCGCTGGTGCAATCGCTGCAGAGCATCGTCAGCCGCAACGTCGATCCGCTCGAGACCTCCGTGGTCAGCGTCTGCACCTTCAATGCCGGAACGGCGCGCAACGTCATCGCCGATCACGCCGAACTCACGGGCACCGTACGCACCCTGTCGGTCCGCACGCAGCAGCTCACGATCCGGCGCATGCAGGAAATCTGCGACGCCGCCGCGGCCATGTACCACTGCGACATCGCGCTCGAATGGCTGGCGAGCGGCCCGCCCACCGTGAACGCGCCCGAGCAGGCCGATGTCGTGCGCCGCGCCGTGGTCAACGCTTTGGGCGTGGACAAACTCGAACCGGACATGCGTCCCCTCATGGCTTCGGAAGACTTCGCCTTCATGCTGCAGGAACGGCCCGGCGCCTATTTCTTCCTGGGCCACGATGGCCAGATGTGCCACCACCCGCAGTTCGACTTCGACGACGCAAGCTCGCCGCTGGGCGTGTCCGTTTTCCTGGACATCGTCAGGCAGCGGCTGGGCTGAGTTCCCCCCTTCCCCTCGACCCGAGAAACCCATGAACGCCAAATCCGTGCCATCGCCCGCCATGTTGCGCAAAGTGCTGATCTCCTCCGTGCTCGGCAATGCCTTCGAATGGTTCGACTTCGCCATCTACGGCATGTTCGCCGTGGTCATCGCCAAGCTGTTCTTTCCCGCCGGCACCCCCGCGGCCTCGCTGATGCTGACACTGGCCACTTTCGGCATGGGGTTCGTGGTGCGCCCCATCGGCGGCGTGTTGCTGGGCCTGTACGGCGACCGCGTCGGGCGCAAGAAGGCCTTGACGCTGACCATCGCGCTGATGGCGGTGGCTACCGGGTTGATCGGCATTCTTCCGACTTATGCCGCCATCGGCGTGGCCGCCCCCATCCTAGTGGTGCTGGCGCGCATGCTGCAAGGCCTGTCTGCCGGCGGCGAGTTCAGCAGCGCCACGACCATGCTGGTCGAATTCGCCCCCGAGCACAGGCGCGGCCTGTACGGCAGCCTGCAAATGTGCTCGCAGGCCCTGGCGTTCTCGCTCGGCGCGGGGGTGGCATATCTGCTCGCGTCCCATCTGACGCCCGCGCAACTCGAATCCTGGGGCTGGCGCCTGCCGTTCCTGTTCGGCATCCTGGTCGGACCGGTGGGCTGGATGATCCGCTCGACCGTGGACGAGTCGCCCGAATTCGCGGCTTACGCCGAACGCAGCGCACAGGCGGGAAAGCCTCCCCGCGCCCCGCTGGCCGCTGTATGGCGCGACTATCCGCGCGCCATGTTCGCCAGCATCGGGCTGTGCGTGGTGGGCACCGTGTCGGCCTATGTGTTCGTGATCTTCGTACCGATCTTCGCGCGCACCCAGTTGGGCATCCCGCTGCCCGAGGCCAACCTGACCACCTTCGCGGGCACCCTGGTCATCCTGGTCTTCTGCCCGCTGGCCGGCTGGCTGTCGGACAGGATAGGCCGCAAGGCCGTGATCATTCCCGCCATTCTCGCCTACGCCGTGGTGGGCCTGCTCTGCTTCCGGCATCTCATCGCAGCCCCCTCCTTCGCCTCGCTGATGCTGCTGGAGATCGGCGTGTCCTTCTTCATGAGTTTTTTCTGGGGCACCATTCCGGTCGTGATGACCGAGGTCTTTCCGGTTTCCATCCGGTCCACCGGCGCGGCCTTCACCTACAACATCGCGGTCATGGTGTTCGGCGGCCTGGCTCCCTTCATCAACACCTGGCTGGTGCAGGCCACCGGCAGCAAGCTCGCGCCCATCTACTACGTGATGTTCAGCGCGCTGCTGGGTATCGTGGGCGCGCTGCTGCTGCCCCGCAGGCAGGCCATACAGTTGAGCGCGGCGGCTTAGTGGCGCAAAATCCCGGCTGTTTACACCTTGCCGGGAACCGGGTCCAGATGTCAGCCTCCATCGCCTGCCGCGACCAATGGATAGATCACCCCCAAGGGCGCCTCTTCGCCCGCCGCTGGCGCGCGCAGAATGCCTGCGAGGCCGCGCCCATCGTGCTGCTGCACGACTCGCTGGGCAGCGTCGAGCTATGGCGCGACTTTCCCGCCGCGCTCAGCCAGGCCACCGGCCGCGAGGTCATCGCCTACGACAGGCTGGGTTTCGGACGCTCCGAGGCGCGCCGTGCGCGTCCCGCGCTGGATTTCGTCCGACAAGAAGCGACAGACGTATTTCCGGTTCTTCTGTCGCAGCTGGACGTGCGCCAATGCGTGGTGATGGGCCACAGTGTGGGCGGCGGCATGGCCATACAGTGCGCCGCCGAATACCCGGACCATTGCCTTGGGCTGGTGACGATCGCGGCGCAGGTTTTTGCCGAAGACCGTACGCTGGCGGGCATCCGTGCCGCGCGCGAACAATTCCGCGAGCCCGGCCAACTGGAGCGCCTGGCGCGCTACCACGGCGACAAGGCGCCGTGGGTGCTCGATGCCTGGACAGAGATCTGGCTGGACCCGGGTTTCGAACCGTGGTCGCTGGTTCCCGTCCTGGCGCGCGTGCGCTGCCCCGCTCTGGCCATCCACGGCCAGGACGACGAGTACGGCTCCACGGCACATACTGACCTGATGGCTCGGCACAGCGGCGGCACGGTCAGGCGCGCAATTCTGCCGGGCGTCGGCCACATGCCGCACCGGGAGCAACCCGAGCAGGTGCTGCGCCTGGCAGCCGAGTTCCTGGCGGCCGGCACACCGGCAGCGGGCGTACCGGCAGCGGAAAAAATCGGCCCTATGCCGTAGATCAGGCGATCTTCACACGAAGTTCGCCCAGGCCTTCGATTCCGCCCACGAGCAGGTCGCCCTTGACCACCGCGGCCACACCTTCCGGCGTGCCGGTAAAGATCAGGTCTCCGGCCTTGAGCTCGAACAGTCCCGACAGAAAAGCGATGGACTCGGCCACGTTCCAGATTAGCTTGTCCAGGGTGCTGGACTGCCTGCGCTGGCCGTTGACGTCCAGCCAGATCGCGTTCCCGTCCAGCGTGCCGGTGGCGCTGCGAGGATGAATGGGGCCGATGGGGCCGGACTGCTCGAAACCCTTGCCCACTTCCCAGGGGCGACCCAGTTTCTTGGCCTCGGTCTGCAGGTCGCGGCGGGTCATGTCCAGGCCTACGGCATAACCCCAGACGCAATCGGCGGCCTGCTCCAGCGTCAGGTCGACGCCGCCCTTGCCCAGGGCCACCACCAGTTCGATCTCATGATGCAGGCTGGACGTCTTGGACGGATATGCCATGGCGCCCGTCTGCCCCTGGGCAACCGGAACCAGGGCATCATTGGGCTTGCAGAAAAAGAAGGGATCCTCGCGACCTGAAAAACCCATTTCCTTGGCATGCTCGACATAATTGCGCCCGACGCAGTAGACGCGGTGCACCGGAAAGAGCGCCGTGCTGCCGGCAACGGGCAATGAAACAACCGGTGACTGGGGAACGACATAATCCATGATCATGAAACCTCGTTGATCAATACTGTAACCAATCGAACCATCGTTTACGGCCTTGAGGCGATACGATTTGCCCGACACTTTGCAAAAGGATAGCCATATGAAAAAAGCTTGCCAACTCGCTCTTCTCGGACTGACCCTCTCCACGCTCGCCTGCACGGCCTACGCCCAGGACAAGGCCGCCAACACCGGCCAGGGTTTCACGGCAGACGCCAAGGCAGCCGGACACGACGTCGCCCAGGGCGCGAAAAAAATCGGCCACGCGACCAAGGACGCGGCGGTCGACATCGGTCACGGCGCCAAGAAAGTCGGACGCGATATCGGCCATGGCGCAAAGGAGGTTGGCCACGACATCGGCCAAGGCGCCAAGAAAGGCTGGCATGCCACCAAGAACACGGTCAAGCGCGTCTTCCACAAGGACGACGCCGGCGCGAGCAGCAGCAAGCAGTAGCAAAACCGGCGCGGCCGGTCCGGCTGCGCCAGCCAGGAAAGGAAATCAGCCCTTGCTGTAGCGTTCGGCGCTGCGCACGATTTCTTCGCGCGCGGCGTCCACGCCTTTCCAACCCTTGACCTTGACCCACTTGCCCTTTTCCAGATCCTTGTAGTGCTCGAAGAAGTGCTGGATGCGGGCGATATCGTTGGCCGGCAGGTCCTCGTGCGACTTGATGTTGTCGTAGACGGGATACAACTTGCTCACCGGCACGGCCAGCAGCTTGGCATCGCCGCCGGACTCGTCATCCATTTCCAGCACGCCCAGAGGCCGGCAGCGCACCACGGCGCCAACGGCGATGGGAAACGGGGTGATGACCAGCACGTCGGCCGGATCGCCGTCTTCCGACAGGGTCTGGGGGATGTAGCCGTAATTGCAGGGGTAGTGCATGGCAGTCAGCATGAAGCGGTCGACGAACACCGCGCCCGACTCCTTGTCGACTTCATATTTGATGGGTTCGGCATTGGCCGGGATTTCGATGACGACATTGAAGTCATCCGGCAGGCTTTTGCCGGCCGGCACGCGATCAAGACTCATGGTTCAACCTTTTTTCTCGGTATGGGGATGATGGCCTGGGCCGGCGTCGGACGGCGGCATCGCGCCTGCCTCGCCTGCCTGGGTTACGGTGGATTCGAAAGCCGCCGCCGGGATGGGCGCGCTATCGAAAAAATCTTCGATATTGATGGCCGAACGCGGCGGTATGGCAGCCGGAGGTTCGTCGGCGGGACGGGCGCGATCCAGCCGTTCGCGCGCATCGGGTTCGATCACGTAGTCGACCGCGGGCGGAACCGGCAAGGGCGCGGGGTCGGCCGGCAGCGTGCGCGGCCCGACCGGCGGCAGGTCGTACACCCCGTCGGCATGGTAGGGATCCGGATCGGCCTGCGTCTCGGCGGGCGGCAGCACGGTGTCGGCCGCCAGCACCGGCAGCACCACCCCCGCCTCGGTTGCCAGACGCCAATGCCGCATCGCATCCTGGGGACGGCCGAGCCGATCGTACAGGCGGCCCAGCAGGGCATGGCACTGCGGGTCGTCACGGCGCGCCAGGCTACGCTGCAGATAGCGTTCGGCCTGGCCCCACAACTGGCCGTTCAGGCATAGAAGCCCCAGGGCCATGAGCAGGCCGGCATCGGCCGGGCGCTGCTGCAGCCAGGTCTCTGCCCGGGCCAGACGACGCGGCACCTGGTCGGCCTGGCAATGCGCGTAGACCGACACCAGCGTCGGATTGAACCTGTCGCCAATGGCAGCCTCGAGAACGCGGCCCGCCTCGCTGCCCTCGCCGGCCTGGTCCAGCGCGGCCGCAGCGGCCAGCGCGATATTGGGCAGCGTGCGCTCCTCGGACTTGAGCTCCTTCCAGACGCCGCGCCAGCTGTCGTTGCCATCGCCCGTGCCCGCGCGCAGGCGCGCCGCGCCCGACTGGTCGATCAACTGCAGCGCCTCGGACTTTTCGATGGCGTGGCGCCGCGACAAGCTGCGCGTCAGGGCGAACACCCGATCATGGTGATCCAGCGCCTTCTCGGCGCGCAGCAGAAGACGCAAGGTATGCAGGTGGCGGGCACCGCCGTCCTGCAGGGGCGCCAATGCGTCGAGCGCCCGCTGGGCCTGCCCTTGTTCGAGCCAGAGATCAGCCGCCACCGCGGCCACGGCCTCCTGCAGGTGCGCATCCTGGCCGGCGCCGGTCCTGGCCGATTCGAGCATCAGGTCGCGCCGGGCCTGTTCGCCCATGTTATGCGCCGCGCGGGCCGCCGAAAGCGCAGCCAGGACCCGGCGGGTCGCCGAGCGGGTCTGCCCCTGCAGCTTGGCGAAATCCTTCTCGGCCTGGGCATAGCGGCCTTCGAGCAGGCCGATCCAGCCCTGCTCGACCAGTTCCTGGTCGCGGGCCTGCGCGCGGCGGCCGCTCCAGGCCCGCATGCGGTCGGGAATGGCCAACAGCCAGCCCAGCAGGCGCAGCAGGACATAAAGCGCCGCGAACAGGGCCACGAGCGTCAGGAGCGCCATCGTGAGCGACATCTCGACGCGCCAGGGAGTGATCATCAGCAGGACGTTGCCGGGGTGCTGGCGCAGCACCACGGCCACACAAACGGCGACGACGACCAGCAGCAGGGTCCAAAGCCAGGTACGCATGCGTCAGTCCTGTCCGTTCTTGGGCGCGGCGTCCTGCCCGCCCGTATCCTGGCCGCTCCTGGAGGCTGCGGAGCGCAGCGCGGCAAGCGCATTCAGACTGTCGGAAATGTCGGGCAATCGCACGGCGATCTCGGTCTGGTCCAGCTTGTGCGCCAGGTCCAGGGCCGACATGACATCCGGTGTGCGCGTGTCGTAGTAGTGCGCCAGCGTGTCCTGGACATTGTCGAGTTCGGCCTTCCAGACCGGCTGCTGGCGCATCATCAGGGCCAGTTGGGCCGTCATCAGCCGTTCGCGCAGGGTGGCGCGCACCATGCCGGCCTGCTCGGACGACAGCAAAATGGCGTCCGGCCGCGCCACGCGCTGCACCCGGATCAGGTCGCCGAATTCGCGCGCCATGACCGCCGCGGCGCGGGCCGGCCAGGTTGCCATCTCGGCGCGCCAGCGCATCCACCAGGAAGCGTCTGCCGGCAGGCTGGCGGCGGCCTGTTCGGCAGGCGAGGCGGGCGCGGCCACTTCAGGCGCCGCCTGTGCCGCCGCGGCATCGGGCACCAGCAGGGGGGCGCGGCCGACCAGGTCCATCAGGCGCTCGATGCGCGCGGTCTGGGTGGGCACATCGACCATGCTGACCGCGCGCAGGCGGTCCAGGTCGCCGTTGATGCTCTGCTGCAGGCCGGCCAGGCTGGGCCGGTTGGCCTGCGCCAGGCGCGACTGGGCGGTCTCCAGGGCCACGATGGCGTTGCTCACGCTGCCGGCCAGTCGCAGTTGCTGATTGGCCAGGTCGATACTGCGTTCGACATCGTTGAGCAGCATTTCATCGCTGCCGCCGCTCGAAAAACTCTGCCAGGCCTGCTGCAGCGCACTGTTCTGCGTCTGCACTTCGCGTATGCGATTTTCCAGGTCGGCCACCTGGCCGGTCTGCGATCGAGCCAGCGCCAGCGCCTGCGTGCCCGTCTGGCGCGCCTGCGCCAGATCGCGGTTGAGCTGGCCTATCTGACTGGCGAATGCCTGGTCGGAAGCCAGGGACGTGCGGTACTGCATCCACAGGGCAGCCGCCAGTGCAGCCGCCACGACGAGCAGCAGCAGGAAGGCCTTGAACAGACCGGAGCCCTTGCGCGGCTTGCGTTCGGCCGGCTTGGCGCCGCCCGCCGCGGACGGCGCCGGTTGCGCGTTCTGGTCGCTGTTCGACGCCTGCCGGGAAAGATCGGGAGAGGTTTCTGTCATAGGACGCGATTGTACGTGGCGATTGTCATATTGCTGGCAACGGCGACTTCAGGCAGCGGTAATCGCCTGAAAAATCGACTCGTCGACAGGCATGCAGGTTTTTACCATTGGAGTCTGCCCCGCGCCTTGCGCGATCGCAAGCAGATGTTCCCCCTGCCGCGGATGCGTGACGACGAAGCTGCCGCCCGCCCACCATTCAAACAGGTCTGCTGCCCGAAGCGCCTGCGCCACCGCATCGATGCCGGCAATGCTCGTCAGCAGCCAGACAGGGCGCCGCGCGCCGGCATCGGCGGCCATGCCGCGCAGCAGCGCCACCGAGCCGTGCGGCCAGATGGCGGGCCGGCGCCGATACAGAGCATGAATGTGCACGTCCACCCCCGCCTGCGCCAGGCGTTCGGCCAGCCAGTCGCGTCCCGTCTCGCCGCGCACCAGCAAGGCCCGCCGCGGCAAGGGCCGACTGGACAGCAGTTGCCATAGCGCTTCGGAATCGTGCCTGGGCGCATCGTCAGGCGGATGGACGACATGCCCCTGAGGGCCGAAATGCGCGGCTTCGCGCAACGCACGGGCGCTCGACGGCCCCACGGTGGCAGCCAGGGTTCCGGCGGGCCAGCCGTCCGCCAGCCCTGCTTGCGCAAGATACAGCCGCACGGCGTTGCCGCTGACGAATATGACCAGATCGAAATCGCCGGGCATGGGAACCGGGCCGGCGAGATGCAGGGGCTCGATGACCAGCGCAGGCAGCTTCAGCACCTGCCAGCCGGCTGCAGACAGCCGGACGGCAAGGTCATCGTTGCCGCCCGCCGGCCGGGTGAGGACGGCTGTCGGCTGCACGCCCGTACCTCAGGCAAGCACAGCGCCGTTCAGGCGAAATGCATGACGGCCAGAACGATCACGACGCCCAGCGCGGCCAGCAGGGCCAGGCCCTGCAGCAGGCTCAGGCCCGAGTTGAACGATTCAGGCGTGGCGGTAGGCTGCGCGGTTTTACGTAGGCTCATGGGGTGACATCCTTGGAAACGACGGCGCGGCACCGGGCCAACCATTGACCCAACAGGACAACCAGCATGGCGCCGCAGATTTCAACCATGATTTTAACCGCCAGCGGCGCCTCGCCGATGCGCGAGATCAAGAAAGCGTCATCGACCATCATCCCGCCCGCGATCCAGCCCAGCAAGGCCGCTCCCAGCATGATCAGGATCGGGAAGCGGTCGATCAGCCGCAGCACCAGGGTGCTGCCCCATACGATGATGGGAATGCTGGCCAGCAGGCCGAAGACCACCAGGCCCAGCTGATGGGCGGGATGCGCCCGTTCCGCCGCCCCGGAGATGGCGATCACGTTGTCCAGGCTCATGACGAAGTCGGCCAGGATGATGGTTTTTATCGCCGATACGACCGACGCGCCGGCGCGTACCTCGTGGGCCGTGTTGTCGGGCAGCATCAGCCTGACGCCGACCCAGAGGAGCAGCAGGCCGCCGACGAGCTTGAGCAAGGGCAGGTCCAGGAGCTTGAGCGCGAAGGCCACCAGCACGATCCGAAGGACGATGGCGCCGGCCGTGCCCCAAAGCACCCCCTGGACGCGCTTGGCCGGCTCCAGGTTGCGGCAGGCCATCGCGATCACGACCGCGTTGTCGCCCCCCAGCAGAATGTCGATGGTGATGATCTGTAAGACCGCGGCCCAGCTCAGGGTCTGGAAGAATTCGAGCACGTCCGGCTACCTCTGCGTTCGTCGTTCGTTTGCATTTTACTTTCAATGCCCAGGGTTGACAGTTTTTTGTCAGAATTTATCGCCGGGCGAAGAAAAACCTCGCCGGGTATTGCCCGCGGCGAGGTTTTCGGGCCCTGCCTGCGGCCCGGTGCGCTTGTTACAGCAATGCCTTGAGCAACTTGCCCATTTCCGACGGGTTGCGCGTCACCGTGAAACCGCACTCTTGCATGACGGCCAGCTTGGCTTCGGCCGTGTCGGCGCCGCCCGAGATCAGCGCGCCGGCGTGGCCCATGCGCTTGCCCGCAGGCGCGGTGACGCCAGCGATGAAGCCGACGACGGGCTTCTTCATGTTGTCCTTGCACCAGCGCGCGGCGTCGGCTTCGTCGGGACCGCCGATTTCGCCGATCATGATGACGGCGTCGGTGTCGGGGTCGTCGTTGAACGCCTTCATCACGTCGATGTGCTTGAGGCCGTTGATCGGGTCGCCGCCGATGCCGACGGCCGAGGACTGGCCGATGCCCAGTTCGCTCAGCTGCGCCACCGCTTCATAGGTCAGTGTGCCGGAACGCGAGACCACGCCGACACGACCCTTTTTATGAATGTGGCCGGGCATGATGCCGATCTTGATTTCGTCGGGGGTGATCAGGCCCGGGCAGTTGGGGCCCAGCAGCAGCGTCTTCTTGCCGCCGGCGGCTTCCTTGGCCTTCATCTTGTTGCGCACTTCGAGCATGTCGCGCACCGGGATGCCCTCGGTGATGCAGATCGCCAGGTCCAGGTCGGCCTCGACGGCTTCCCAGATGGCGGCGGCGGCGCCCGCGGGCGGAACGTAGATCACCGACACGGTGGCGCCGGTCTGGCTGGCGGCTTCCTTGACCGAGCCGTAGATCGGGATGTTGAAGATCGACTCGCCGGCCTTCTTGGGGTTCACGCCCGCCACGAAGCAGTTCTTGCCATTGGCGTATTCCTGACACTTCTCGGTGTGGAACTGGCCGGTCTTGCCCGTGATGCCCTGGGTGATGACCTTGGTGTCTTTATTGATGAAAATCGACATGTTGGATTCCTATTCGGCAGTGTGGCTTACCGGTGTGATTACTTCACGGCGGCGACGATCTTGGTCGCGGCCTCGGCCATGGTGTCGGCGCTGATGATGGGCAGGCCGGACTCGGCAAGCATCTTCTTGCCCAGTTCTTCGTTGGTGCCCTTCATGCGCACGACCAGCGGAACGCTCAGGTTCACGGCCTTGCAGGCGGTGATCACGCCGGTTGCAATGGTGTCGCACTTCATGATGCCGCCGAAGATGTTGACCAGGATGCCCTTGACCTTGGGGTTCTTGAGCATGATCTTGAAGGCCTCGGTCACTTTCTCGGGGGTGGCGCCGCCGCCCACGTCCAGGAAGTTGGCCGGCTCGCCGCCGAACAGCTTGATGGTGTCCATGGTGGCCATGGCCAGGCCGGCACCGTTCACCAGGCAGCCGATATTGCCGTCCAGGCTGATGTAGGCCAGGTCGAACTTGGAAGCTTCGATTTCGGCGGGATCCTCTTCGTCCAGGTCGCGATAGGCCACGATTTCGGGATGGCGGAACAGCGCGTTGGGATCGAAGTTGAACTTGGCGTCCAGGGCGATGATGTTGCCCTTGCTGTCGCAGTTCAGGGGGTTGATCTCGACCAGCGAGGCGTCGGTTTCCATGTAGCACTGGTACAGCTTCTGCAGCACGTCCACGGCCTGGTCGACCGAGTGGCCGGCCAGGCCGATGGCCTTGGCGACCTTTTCGCCCTGAGCCTTGG
>DAIDKG010000439.1 GCA_027450125.1 Bordetella sp.
GAATTATAGGATAGGGGTGTTGTCTGGCGATGACCTGCGGCATGGCGGCTCACGCGCTTGGCGCGACCACCGACAGCGGCAGGCGCGATTGTTTCAGGCTGCGCAGCACGAAGCCCGATTTGCTGTGGCGTATGCCGGGGATGCGGTAGAGCCGTTCGCGCAGCAGCCGCTCGTAGTCGCGCGTGTCGCGCACGGCGATGCGGATGATGTAGTCGTAGTCCCCTGACACCAGAAAGGCCTCGAGCACTTCGGGGATCTCGGCCAGCGCCCTGCCGAATTCGTACAGGGTGGCCTCGCTATGGCTTTCCAGCGTGACGTGCACGATGACCGTATCCATGAACCCCAGGGCCTCGGGAGCGATGTCCGCGGTGTAGCCGCGGATCACACCCTCGCGCTCCATGCGCTTGATGCGGTTCCAGCAGGGCGTGGCCGACAGTCCCACCGCCGTGCCGACGTCGTTGAGGCTGGCGCGGGCATCGTCCTGCAGGACCTTGAGAATGGCGAGATCGAATTTGTCCAGGTGCATTTTCTTTATAAATGGAAATTCACGGATGAATTTACTTGATAATCCGGGAAACAAGAGAAAATAAGACAAAAATTCTTCCCTTTGACCGATAAGATGGTTGGCATGAACGACCGTCTTCCCGCTCCCTTGCTGGCCGCCCTGGACGAGGCCGCCTGCGCCCCTGCCCCGGCTGCCCAGCCTCCCGCCAACGGCGCGCGCCGCCTGCTCGATGCCCTGATCGCCTGCGGTGTGGACACCGTGTTCGGCTATCCCGGCGGCGCGGTGCTGCCGCTGTACGATGCCCTGCATGCCGAGCCGCGCATCCGCCACGTGCTGGTGCGCCACGAGCAGGCCGCCGTGCACGCGGCAGAAGGCTATGCGCGCACCACCGGCAAGCCGGGCGTGGTGTTCGTCACCTCCGGCCCGGGCATGGCCAATACCACCTCCGGTCTGCTGGACGCCTGGTGCGATTCGATTCCCGTGCTGTGCGTGAGCGGCCAGGTGGCGACCGCGGCCATCGGCACCGATGCCTTCCAGGAGTGCGATGCGCTGGGCATTTCGCGTTCGGTGACCAAGTGGAATGTGCAGATACGCGATGTGCGTGACGTGGCGGACGTCGCGGCGCGCGCCTACGCCCTGACGCAACAGGGGCGGCCCGGTCCCGTGCTAGTGGATTTTCCCAAGGACGTGCAGCTGGCCGTCGCCGCGGTGGCCGGCCAGGACGACGATGCGCCGCGCACGGCCACGCTGAGCGCGCAGCGCCAGGTGGGCAAGCGCGAGTTCCGTATTGCGCAGGGCGCCGTGCAGCGTGCCGTCGCGCTGATTGCGCAGGCGCGCAGGCCGGTGTTCTACGGCGGCGGCGGGCTGATCAACGCCGGTCCCCAGGCCTGCGCCGCGTTCGCGCAGCTGGTGCGGGCCACGGGCGCGCCCTGCACGTTGACCTTGATGGGCCTGGGCGCCTTTCCGGCCAGCGACCCGCAATTCGTGGGCATGCTGGGCATGCACGGCACGCTCGAAGCCAACCTTGCCATGCACCAGGCCGATCTGGTGGTGTGCGTGGGCGCGCGTTTCGACGACCGCATCACCGGCAGGCTCGCCGACTTCTGTCCGCACGCGCGCAAGATCCATCTGGACATCGATCCGGCCTCGATCAACAAGGTGGTGCGGGTGGACGTGGCCCTGGTGGGCGATGCCCTGCCCCTGGTAGAGGCGCTGCGCGAGGGATTGGCGCCGTGCGAACTGCCGGCTGGCCGCCTGGACGACTGGTGGTCGCGCATCGCAGGCTGGCGCGCGCAGCGCTGCCTGGATTATGCCGAGAACGCCGATGCCATCCTGCCGCAGCATCTGATGCGCCGGCTCGATGCCGCCCTGGCAGGGCGCGACGCCATCGTGT
Organism: Bordetella sp.; assembly: GCA_027450125.1. Classification (GTDB taxonomy): domain Bacteria; phylum Pseudomonadota; class Gammaproteobacteria; order Burkholderiales; family Burkholderiaceae_B; genus Bordetella. Next base: position 1,899 of record DAIDKG010000439.1, read on the forward strand.
CCACCGACGTGGGCCAGCACCAGATGTGGGCTGCGCAATACCTGCGCTTCGAGCGCCCCAACCGCTGGCTGACTTCGGGCGGCGCGGGCACCATGGGCTACGGCCTGCCGGCTGCGATCGGCGCACAGATCGCGCACCCCGACTCGACCGTGGTGTGCGTGAGCGGCGACGCGTCGGTGTTGATGAACATCCAGGAACTGGCTACGGCGACCCAGCATCGCACGCCGGTCAAGGTGGTGCTGTGCAACAACGGCTATATGGGTATGGTGCGCCAATGGCAGGAGCTGATCCACGGCGGGCGCTACAGCCACAGTTATAACGAGGCCTTGCCCGATTTCGTGGCGCTGGCCCGCGCCTTCGGCTGGCAGGCCGAACGGGTGAGCGATCCCACGCAGCTGGACGCGGCGCTGGCGCGCTGTCTGGCGCACCCCGGTCCGTATTTCCTGGATGCGGTGGTCGCGCCGCAGGAAAACTGCTTTCCCATGATTCCGGCCGGCGGCGGGCACAACCGCGTCATGCTGGCCGAAGACCGCTGGCACGAGGAATAACGCAGTGCAGCATGGCTGCATGTGACATTGACTTGTCACATGCGCGGCGTAGACTGGCTTGCAGAAAATGAAAACGTTTTCAGTCAAGCGTCGAAACCTGGTGCCGCGCCGTGCCCCGTAAAGCTGCCAATCGTCCATCCCTCGTCGAGGTCGCCCGCAAGGCGGGCGTCTCTCCCGCGACCGTATCGCGCGCATTCAACCAGCCCGAACTGCTCAAGCCGGCCACGCTCGCGCATATCAAGGCGGTGGCGCGCGACGACGGCTTTCGCCCCAACCGGGTGGGCCGCAGCCTGCGCGCAGGCAGCACGCGCACCATCGGCCTTTTGCTGCCGACGTTGAGCAATCCCGTCTTCGCCGAATGCTTCGAGGGCGCCGAGCGGCATGCGCGCCAGGCGGGCTACAGCGTCATGATGGCGACCACCGGCTACGTGCCCGAGGTCGAAGCCACCGTTGTGCAGGCCTTCCTCGACCACCAGATCGACGGGCTCATCCTCACCGTCGGCACGCCGGTGCGCAACGCGGCGCTGCAGATGCTGCAGGCGGTCGATATGCCGCACATGCTGGTCTACAACGAGTCCGGCAGGCACCCGTTCGTTTCGGTCGACAACCGCGCCGCCGCGCGCGAGATGACGCAGGCGCTGGCCGCGCTGGGCCACCGGCGCATCGCCGTGGCCACCGGCCCGCTGCCGGAGTCCGACCGCGCCCGCCGGCGCCTGGACGGGGCGCGCGCCCAGGCCCTCGCGCTGGGACTGGACGAAGTGGGGCACCTGGTCATGCCTGCGCACACCGCAGCCGACCGCGACATCCTGCAGGCCGCGCTGAACGGACCGAATGCGCCCACGGCGCTGTTCTGCTCCAACGACTTGCTGGCCGCTTCGGTGATCAAGCACCTGGTGGCCATGGGATATGCCGTGCCGCGCGATCTCTCGGTGTGCGGTTTCGACGGCACGGCCATCGGAACGCTGATGGTGCCGCCCCTGACCTCCGTCGAGCAGCCCAGCCGCCAGATCGGCGCCACGGCCTGCGCCCAGTTGCTGGCCCTGCTTGCAGGGGGCCAAACCCGTTCGGTGCGCCTGCCGCACCGGATTCTTCCGGGAGGCACGGTCGCCGCGCCGCCCCTATCCACTCGTACCGCGAGGAGAAAGACTCCATGAAACGCATGATCAACATCGCGCTGCGCGGCGCGCTGGTTGCCCTGGCGATCGGTGCCGCTTCCGCCCAGGCCGCCGAAACCGCCATCTGCTACAACTGCCCGCCGGAGTGGGCCGACTGGGCTGGCCAGATCAAGGCCATCAAGCAGGCCACCGGCGTCGTCGTTCCGCCGGACGAAAAGAATTCGGGCCAGGCCCTGGCCG
>DAIDKG010000440.1 GCA_027450125.1 Bordetella sp.
GGGCCGGACCACCAGGTGATCGACCGTGTCGTTGAACTTGTAGACGCCGCGGTTGAACCCTTCCCAGGGATCGCGAGGATCGGGATGGGACGGCGCGGCGCAGCCGGCCATCAGCGCGCAGGCCAGTCCTGCAGCGGCGAAGCGAGAGGTGAGGGACATGCTCATGGCCATGATTATTGGTGCGTGCCGCTGGGGGGGCCGTTATTGCCCGGGGCACCAGCGGTGCCCTGCTTGTCGGCCGTGTTGTAGAGGAACTTGCTGATCAGGTTTTCGAGCACGACCGCGCTTTGTGTATAGCGGATTTTGCCGCCCGCCGCAAAATTCTGGTCGTCGGCCCCGGCGGTCAGGCCGATGTATTGTTCGCCCAGCAGGCCCGAGGTGAGGATCGCGGCCGAGCTGTCGCGGGGGAACTTGTAGGCCGAATCGATGTCCAGCGTGACGTCGGCCTGGAAGTTCTTGTTGTCGAAGTCGATGGCGGCCACGCGGCCCACCACCACGCCGGCACTCTTGACCGGCGCGCGCACCTTCAGGCTGCCCACGTTGTCGAAGGACGCGGTCAGGGGATAGGTCGGCGCGAACGAGAAACTGCTCATGTTGCCGGCCCGCAGCGCCAGGAACACCAGCGCGGCGGCGCCCAGCAGCACGAACAGGCCTACCCAGAAATCGGTTTTCGTCTTGGACATGATGGTTCTTTAGCCTCCGAACATGAGGGCCGTCAGCAGGAAATCCAGGCCCAGCACAGCCAGCGAGCCCACCACGACGGTGCGGGTGGTGGCGCGCGCCACGCCTTCGGGCGTGGGCTGCGCGTGCCAGCCTTCGTACAGGGCCACCAATGTCACGGCGACGCCGAACACCATGCTCTTGAGCACGCCGTTGGCCACGTCCTTCCAGACATCCACGCCGCTTTGCATCTGCGACCAGAAGGCGCCGGCATCCACGCCGATGAGCAGCACACCCACCGCCCAGCCCCCCAGGATGCCCACCATGGAAAATACGGCGGCCAGCACGGGCATGGCGATCACCCCGCCCCAGAAGCGCGGCACCAGTACGCGGCGCAGCGGGTCTACGGCCATGACCTCCATGGCGGCCAGCTGCTCGCCGGCTTTCATCAGGCCGATCTCTGCGGTGAGCGAGGTGCCGGCGCGGCCGGCAAACAGCAGCGCCGTGACCACCGGCCCCAGTTCGCGCACCAGCGACAGGGCCACGAGCAGGCCCAGGGCCTCCTCGGAGCCATAGCGGTTGAGGGTGTAATAGCCCTGCAGGCCCAACACGAAACCCACGAACATGCCCGAGACGGCCACGATCAGCAGCGAATAATTGCCGATGAAGTGGACCTGCTGCGAGACCAGGCGCGGTCGGCGCAGCACGATGCCGCTTCTTGCCAGCAGCGCACCCAGGAAACGGGTGAAGTCGCCGACCCCGCTGACCAGGCCCAGCGCCCAGGCGCCCAATGCGCTGACGGGATTCATGCCCGGTCCTCCCGGCTGTGGGACGCGCGGGCGCCCGGCTGTTGGGCCAGCCAGGCGTCGAAAGCCGGCGTGGCGGGGTAATTGAAGGCCACCGGCCCGTCGGGCGTGCCGTCCAGGAACTGGCGCACGTAAGGGTCTTGCGACACCTTGAGCTGCTGGGGTGTGCCGGCGGCGGCCAGCTTGCCCTGGCCGACCAGGTATACCTGGTCGGCGATGGCGAAGGATTCGGCCACGTCGTGGGTGATCAGCACCGAGGCGCAGCCCAGCTGGTCGGACAGGCGGCGGATGAGGCGGGCGGTAATGCCCAGGGAAATGGGATCGAGGCCGGCGAAGGGTTCGTCATACAGGATGAGCTCCGGTTCCAGCACCACGGCGCGCGCCAGCGCGACGCGGCGCGCCATGCCGCCGGAGATCTCCCCGACTTTCAGGTGGGCGGCGGCGCGCAGGCCGACCGCATCGAGCTTGGCCAGCACGCGCTCGAGGATGGCGGCCTCGCCGTGCCGGGTGTGTTCGCGCAACGGAAAGGCGACGTTCTCGAAGACATTCAGGTCGGTAAAGAGCGCGCCTTGCTGGAACAGCACGCCCATGCGCTGGCGCAGGGCTCGCAGACCCGCCGCGGATTGCGCGCCGATATCCTGGCCGAAGACCCTGACTGTGCCGCCTTGCGCGGCGATCTGGCCCGTGGCCGCGCGCAGCAGCGTGGTCTTGCCCGACCCCGAGCCGCCCATGACGGCTACCACCTGGCCCGCTCGCGCCTGCATCGAGATGCCGCTGAGCACGGTGAAATCTCCATAGCCCAGAGCCACGCCGTTCAAGGACAGCGCGGGTTCCGGGGTGTTGGAAGAACTTTCAGGCATGAGCAGCAGAGGATCTGTCGGCACGAGCCCGATTGTAATGTAGTAATGTCGTGCCCCTTGCCGGGCCTGTGGCCTCGGGAGTCTCTTTGCATGAATTCGATCGATTTCAATGCCGTCGCAAAAACCCTGCCTGCCGCATGGAGATCCGTCGTCGTCGGCAAGGTCGGCGCGGCGAACATCAAGGTGTTGAGGATGGACGAGCAGCCTTATGCGCAAGAAACGCACGATTACAACGAGGGGCTGCTGGTTTTGGACGGAGAGCTGCGTCTGCAGGTCGGCCCGGCCGAGATCGTGGTCGAAGCGGGGCAAATGTACCTCGCGCAGGCGGGTACTGCGCATGCGGTTTTGCCGGGCAGTCACGGGACGCTGGTCATCATCGACGTCTGAAATCCGTGCTTGCCTGGCATGGCGCTGAAAGCAGGCAAAGACGGTTTGCGCTATGCGTACAGCGTCTTCGTTTTCAATAATTCCTTCATGAATCTGTTCCTGAGTTCCTTCGGCCCGACGATCTTCACTTGCGCGCCGTATCCCAGCAGCGTGCGCGCGCCTTGCTCGACGGATTCGATGGGCAGCAAACATTCTTTCCACCCCGGCGGCACCGCCGCGCTGCCCGCGCCTTGCGGGACGGGCGCGGTCTTGACGCGGCCATTGGCCAGCCAGCGCTGGCCGCGCGGCGATACGGCCACGTGCGCCGTCAGCCGGTAGAGATCGGCTTCGTAGCGGTCCAGGGCATCGCGCCAGTACCGGGCCAGGTCGAATCGCGCGGGCCGTTTGAAGTGGCGGCGGGAGCACCTGAACTCCTGGATATTCGCCAGCCGGAAGGTCAGCGCACCCGTTTTGCCCACGATTTTCGCGATCAGGTACCAGACCCCCGCCTTGAGCACCAGGCCCAGCGGTTCGAGTTCGCGGCGGGACGTGCCGCGCCAGCTCTCGTACTTGTCCTCGATGCGATGCGAATTCCACACGGCATCGGCGGCGTCGCGCAGGAATGGCGGCGTTTCCTGTGCGCGATACCAATCCACCGCGTCCACGTGCAAACGATTGGCGACGCGATCGGCCTGCTCGCGCAAATCCGGATGCAGGCTGGCGATCATCTTCTGCCGCGCCGAGCTGGCCATGCCGCCCAGGCCCAGTTCCGTCGCCGGCCCAGGCAGGCCCGCTAGCAGCAGGGCGCGCGCTTCGTCCTGCGTGAGTCCGGTGAGATCGGTGCTCCAGCCTTCGCGCAGCGCGAACCCGCCGTTGCGGCCCCGGTCGCCCCAGATGGGCACGCCGGCCGCGGAGAGGTGATCGATGTCGCGCAGAATGGTGCGCTCGGAAACCTCCAGCGCCTGCGCCAAGGCCGGCGCAGTCATGCGCCCGCGCGCTTGCAGCAGCATCATGATCGATAAAAGGCGGCTGGCTTTCATACGGGGGGCGCTTTGCCTCAAATACATGACATGGATTGTCATGTTATCGGACTTATCCTTTATTGCGCTGCCTATCCGTTCTATTGCCGCAAGGGCTGAACCCGGCATGGCATCCATCGAGGAGACAACGATGAAAATAATTTCAGGTCCGCTGAGCATGTTCGGCGCCAAGGTCGAGATCGCGGCGCGCGAGAAAGGCATCGATTTCGAACTGGCGATGGTTCCGTTCAGCCAGCAGCGCGGCTACGAGCCCAGAGATCCGGATGTCCTGCGCATCAACCCGAAGCGCCAGGTGCCGGTGCTGATGGACGGCGACCTGGAGCTCTTCGATTCCACGCAGATCTTCGAATACCTCGAAGACCTCGGACCCGATCCCGCCCTGTGGCCGGCGCATCCCAGGGAGCGGGCCCGGGCGCGCCAGCTCGAGCATTGCAGCGACGAGGTCTATTTTCCGCACATCATCCGGCTGATGGGGCTGGAAGGCACGCCGGACGATCCCGCGGCGCAGGCCGCACGCCAGGAAGCGGCGCAATACTACCGGCGCATGGAGTGCGTGCTGGCGGATCGGGAGTTTCTGGCCGGAACCTACTCGTACGCGGACATCGCGTTCTACATGGCGCAGCTGTTCGGCGCGCGCAAGGGCGCGCCGATGACAAAAGAAACGCCAGGCCTGCTGGCCTGGCGTGATCGGATGACCGAGCGCGCGGCGGTGCGAAAAGTCGCCGGCGCCATGGCGCGCTATCTGGCCTCGATCGGAGAGGCGATTCCCGATTTCCTGCGCGCCATCGACTAGGGCCAGCCACCCCTGAAAGAAGCCGCGTACCGGCCGGCAATCGGAGGCCAGGCCAGGCGTGCCGGCAGTCAGCGCGGCAGGTCGCTGGCGCCCATCAGGAACTCGTCCACGGCGCGCGCGCACTGGCGGCCTTCGCGGATGGCCCAGACCACCAGCGACTGGCCGCGGCGCATGTCGCCGGCGGCGAAGACCTTGTCGACGCTGGTGCGGTAGTCGTCGGTGTTGGCGCGCGCATTGCCGCGCGCGTCGCGGTCCAAGCCGAAGGCGTCGAGCACGGTCTGCACCGGCGAGACGAAGCCCATGGCCAGGAGCACCAGATCGGCTTTCATTTCGAATTCCGAGCCGGGGACTTCGGCCATCTTCATCTGGCCGGTGGCCTCGTCGCGGGTCCATTCGACGCGCGCGGCGATGAGCTTCTCGACCTTGCCGTTGCTGCCCTCGAGCCGCTTGGTGACCACGTTCCAGTCGCGCTGGCAGCCTTCGTCGTGCGAGGACGATGTGCGCAGCTTGAGCGGCCAGTAGGGCCACACCAAAGGCTTGTTCTCGGCCTGGGGCGGCTGGTCGGTGATCTCGAATTGCGTGACCGAGGCTGCGCCGTGCCGGTTGCTGGTGCCCACGCAGTCCGAGCCGGTGTCGCCGCCGCCGATCACCACCACGTGCTTGCCGGTGGCCTTGGGCTGGCCGCTCAGGCGGTCGCCCGCCACGGCCTTGTTCTGCGGGCGCAGGAAATCCATGGCGTAGTAGACGCCGGACAGCTCGCGCCCCGGAATGGGCAGGTCGCGCGGGGTCTCCGCGCCGCCGGACATGACCACCGCGTCGAAATCGATCAGCAGCGACTCGGGCGTGCGCACCGTCAGGCCGTCTGCGTCCTTGTCCGTGGGCTTGCCGACGTAGGTCGCGGGGGCGAACTCCACGCCTTCGGCTTCCATCTGGGCGATGCGCCGGTCGATGAGCGGCTTTTCCAGCTTGAAGTCGGGGATGCCGTAGCGCAGCAGGCCGCCGATGCGATCGCTCTTCTCGAACAGCGTCACGGCATGGCCGGCGCGCGCCAGCTGCTGGGCGCAGGCCAGGCCCGCCGGGCCCGAACCCACTACGGCGACCTTCTTGCCGGTCTTGCGCACGGGCGGCTGCGGCTTGATCCAGCCTTCGGCCCAGCCCTTGTCGATGATGGCGTGCTCTATGGATTTGATGCCCACGGCATCGTCGTTGATGTTGAGCGTGCAAGCGGCTTCGCACGGCGCCGGGCAGATGCGGCCGGTGAATTCCGGGAAGTTGTTGGTGGAATGCAGCACATGCAGCGCCTGCTGCCATTGCTGGCGGTACACCAGGTCGTTCCAGTCGGGGATGATGTTGTTGACCGGGCAGCCGTTGGTGCAGAAAGGAATGCCGCAATCCATGCAGCGGGCGGCCTGCTGCTTGGCCTGGCCGTCGTCCAGGTGCAGGACGAATTCGTTCCAGTGCTTCAAGCGCTTTTGTGGGGCTTCGTATGCCTCTTTCAGGCGTTCGAATTCCATGAAGCCGGTGATCTTACCCATGTTCGAGTCCTTGTCGGGTCGCGTTTGCTTTGGCGAGTGTCTGGTTCGGGCCTGGCGGCGTGGCCGCAGGTCAGGCGACCATCTGTTCAGGGTTGGCCGCTTGCCACAGCTCGGCCAGCGCGCGCTTGTATTCGATCGGCATGACCTTGACGAACTTGCCGCGCGCGGTTTCCCAGTCGCCCAGGATTTCGCGGGCGCGGAAGCTGCCGGTATAGCGGAAGTGGTCTTCCACCAGGCGGCGCAGCAAGGTTTCGTCGGCCTGAGGCTCGCCGCCGCGCTGGGCGCTGTGCCAGGTGGCCTGCGCGCTGGCGCTCGACTGCTCGGCATACGCCAGCACGGGTTCGAGCTCGACCATGGCCAGGTTGCAGCGCTGGCGGAAGCTGCGGTCCGGATCCCATACGTAGGCCACGCCGCCCGACATGCCGGCGGCGAAGTTGCGGCCGGTGTTGCCCAGCACGACGACGGTGCCGCCCGTCATGTATTCGCAGCCGTGGTCGCCGGTGCCTTCCACCACCGCGGCCGCACCTGAGTTGCGCACCGCGCAGCGCTCGCCCGCCACGCCGTTGAGGTAGGCCTCGCCCGACAGGGCACCGTACAGCGCCGTGTTGCCGGCGATGATGTGGTCGGGGCCGAAGCCGCGGAAGTCGTTGGGCGAGCGCGCAATGATGCGGCCGCCCGACAGGCCCTTGCCGACGTAGTCGTTGGCTTCGCCCACCAGGTCCAGGGTGATGCCGTGCGCCAGGAAGGCGCCGAAGCTCTGGCCGGCCGTGCCGTTGCACTGGATGTGGATGGTGTCGTCCGGCAGGCCTTCATGGCCGTGGCGCGCGGCCACCGCGCCCGACAGCATGGCGCCGATGGTGCGGTTGCGGTTGCGCACCGGCGTGATGAAGGAGACCTTTTCGCCGCGCTCCAGCGCGGGCTTGCAGCGTTCGATGAGCTGATGATCGAGCGCGCCGGCCAGGCCGTGGTCCTGCTCCTCGATCTGGAAGATGGCATCGCCGGCGATGGGCACGGGCCGATGGAACACGCGCGAGAAGTCCAGGCCCCGCGCCTTCCAGTGCTCGACGCCGGCGCGTACGTCCAGCAGGTCGGTGCGGCCGATCATGTCGTCGAACTTGCGAATGCCCAGCTGGGCCATGATCTCGCGCACTTCCTCGGCGACGAAGAAGAAGAAGTTCACCACGTGCTCGGGCTTGCCCGAGAACTTCTTGCGCAGCTCGGGGTCTTGCGTGGCCACGCCCACCGGGCAGGTGTTCAGGTGGCACTTGCGCATCAT
>DAIDKG010000441.1 GCA_027450125.1 Bordetella sp.
ATGGACGCCATCGCCCGCCAGCCCGAGGCGGCCAACACCATCTCCCGCACGCTGTTCGTGGGGCTGGCGATGATCGAGACCATGGCGATCTACTGCCTGGTGATCGCGCTGCTGCTGTTGTTCGCCAATCCGCTGATCAGGTGAGCACATGCACATCGATTGGTGGACGCTGGCGCTGCAAGCCCTCAACGTCCTCATTCTGATCTGGCTGCTCGGGCGCTATTTCTGGAGTCCGGTGTCGCGAATCATCGAGCAGCGTCAGCAGGCCCAACTGGATCTGCTGGCACAGGCCAAGGCAGCGCGCGATGAGGCGTGCGCCGAAAAGGAAGCGCTCGCGCGCGACGAGCAGGAGACGGCTCGCCGGCACGAAGAGGCTCTGGCCACGGCGAGGGCCGATGCCGCGCAGCTTCGCGAAGATATCCTCGTCCAAGCACGACGCGAGGCTCAGACGCTGGTCGACAGCGCGCGCACGGAAGTTGCTCGCTTGCACGAAGCCGGGCAACGACAACTCAGCCGAGCGGGAGCGGAAGTCGGCCTTCGCATCGCGCAACGCCTGGCGAAGCGGTTGCAGGGCACCGGCGTGCAGGAGGCGTTTTGCGCCGCACTGGACCAGGGTCTGCGCGCCGCACCGGCGGCGTTGCTGGCCAGTGCGAGCAACGCCGAGTCCATCGACGTGGTCAGCGCCGAGCCCTTGGACGACCCGCAGCGGCGTCGCTGCGAACAATGCATCCACGAAATCCTTGGCGCGAACGCGACGCTGCGTTGGCGAGTCGACCCAGCATTGCTCGGCGGCATCGAATTGCGCGCCGGCGGCCTCGTGCTGCGCAACAGCTGGCAGGCTGACTTGCAGCAGATCGAGCAGGAGCTCGAACGTGGCTGATCGTGCGCAAACGCCGGGTTGGATGCAAACCGCGTCGAAGCGCATCGATGCTGTTCGCCTTGGGCCACGAGCCGAGCAAATCGGAACGGTGGAGTCCATTGCCGACGGCATCGCCTTCGTCTCAGGCCTGCCCCTTGTCGGCTTGGGTGAACGACTTCTTTTCCCCGGCGACCGGATCGGCTTCGCGCAGGTCCTGGAAGAACATCGCATCGGTTGCGTAATGCTCGATGAAGGCACTGGAATTCAAGCCGGCGACCACGTGCAGGCCAGCGGCGACGTGATACGCGTACCCGTTGGTGACTCGCTGCTTGGGCGCGTCGTCGACCCGCTTGGACGTCCGCTGGATGGCTTGGAAACTCCGGTTTGCGGATCCGAAGAGCCGATCGAGCGTGCCGCGCCCGCCATCATTGACCGTGAGTTGGTGACACAGCCGGTACAGAGCGGATCGCTGGTCATCGATGCCCTGTTTCCGCTGGGCCGCGGGCAGCGCGAGCTGATCATCGGCGATCGTGCAATCGGCAAGACCACGATAGCCCTCGATACGGTGATCAATCAAAAACACAGCGACATGATCTGCGTATACGTTGCCGTGGGCCAGAAGGCGTCGAGCGTGCGCCGAGCTGTCGACACCATCTGGCGCCTGGGAGAGCCCCGACGCTGCATCGTCGTCGTGGCGCAAGCGGCCAGCGCCCCGGGCATGCAATGGATCGCGCCGTTCGCCGGGTTCACCATGGCCGAATACTTCCGGGACCGAGGCCTGCATGCGCTGGTGGTGATTGATGATCTGAGCAAACACGCCGCCACGCACCGCGAGATCGCGCTGCTCACTCGACAGTCCCCGGGACGCGAGGCATACCCGGGAGACATCTTTCATGTGCATGCCCGGCTCCTGGAGCGTGCAGCCAAATTGTCGGCCCAACTGGGTGGTGGATCGTTGACCGCGCTGCCGATCGCCGAGATCGACGCCGGAAACCTGAGCGCCTACATTCCCACCAATCTCATCTCGATCACGGATGGGCAGATCGTGCTCGACGCACGTCTGTTTCATGAAGGGGTGAAGCCAGCCGTGGACGTCGGGACCAGCGTCAGTCGCGTGGGCGGCAAGACACAGGCGGCAGCGCTTCGTGACGCAGCCAAGACGCTGCGTCTGGACTATGCGCAGTTCCTGGAACTGGAAATGTTCACACGTTTCGGTGGACTGCCCGACGCAAGGGTACGCCAGCAGTTGCGACGTGGCGAGCGCATCCGGGCCATTGTCGTGCAATCCCAGCATGCCCCGTTGACCTTGGTCGAAGAGGTTGCCTTGGTGCTGGCGGTGCAGAGCGGCGCGCTGGACGATGTCGACCCTGGGCGGGTTGCAGCGTTGCGCGAAGGGCTCGCAGCGCAACTCCAGCTCGAGCTACCTCTGGTTGTGCAGGCGGTCGCGAACGGCGGCACGCTCGACGCGGCCGGGACGAGGGATCTGCTTGCGCTGATGACGCGTCGAGTCGGCAGGGCACAAGTAGGCCCGGCGTCGTCTAAGGTCATCGAAACAGGAAAAGGACCTCGATGAGCGCGCGCCGATCAGCCATGGAGGCACGCATGCAGGCCGTGCATGATCTGGGCGTTGTCGTCAGCGCGATGAGGGGCATGGCCGCAGCGCGCGTGGAGCAAGCGCGAAGCCGACGCGAAGCCTTGCGCATCTTCGCCGAGGCCGTCGATTTTGCGCTGCGCACGACGCTGGCGGTCCAAGATATGGCGCAGTCGGCCGCCCCCGCGGCCGGGCGCCGCGCCGTGGTGCTGTTCTGCGCGGAACAGGGTTTCGCGGGCGCTTTCAGCGAGCGCGTGCTGGACCAGGCAACCGATCTCGCCGCGGGTGATCAGGTGCTGCTCGTGGGCACGCGAGGACGCGAAGCCGCCGCGAGGCGCGGCCGAGCGCCTACGTGGAGTCTGACCATGCCTGCACGCCCGCAAAACGTGACGAAACTCGCCGACCAAATTGTGGAGCACCTCTCGCCGGGTTTGGCGTCGGCGAGCCTCGAGCGGGTGGAAGTCGTGTTTACCGCATTCGAGGCTGGCATGCCCCTACGCGTGCACCGTGAGACGCTGTTGCCGCTCGCTATACCTGCCGCGCATTCCTGCTCACCGCCTCCGTTGATGCAATTGCCACCGCGCGATCTGTTGGTCGAGTTCCTGGCCGCGCACCTTCACGCTCGAATCTGCAACGCTGCTCTATGCGCGTTCGAGGCCGAGGCACAAGCACGCATGGAGATCATGGCCGCAGCCCATCGCCATATAGACAACGAGCTTGCGACGTTGCAGGGAGTCTGTCAGCAGTTGCGGCAGGAGGACATTACTGCCGAGATCATTGAATTGGCGTCGGGACAGCTGGCCGGCGAATCGCTTCTGGCGTGAACGCTTTCGCGTTTGCGCTCAGGACTGCAGCGACGCGCGAAACCGCAGCACGCTGACCGCGAGCATGACGCCGGCCAATGCCGCCAGCGCTCCGAACTCAGGCCACAGCGCGGCGAATCCGACCCCTTTGAGGAATACTGCGCGAATGACCACGAGAAAATAGCGCAGCGGATTCACCAAGGTGAACCACTGCAGCACCCGGGGCATCGCCGCGATCGGAAAGGCGAAGCCGGAGAGAATGAAGAACGGGTTGACGAAGAAGAAGTTCAACGCAAACGCCTGCTGCTGGGTGCGCGAAAACGTCGACAGAAGCAGGCCGAGGCCGATGGTGGCAAGCAGGAACAAGGTGGCGCCCGCGAACATGACCAGCAGGGATCCGACGAAAGGGACGCCGAACCACAGGATGCCCAGGATCGATACCAGGCTGACGGTGACGCAGCCGACCACGAATGACGGAATCGTCTTGCCAAGCACGAATTCCACCGGCGTGATCGGACTGACCAGGATCTGCTCGAGGGTTCCCACCTCGCGTTCGCGCACGATGGCAAAGGCGGTCAGCGTGACCACCTGAAGCAGCGTGAGGCTACCGATGACACCGGGGATGAAGAACCAGGTATCGGCGAGACCTGGGTTGAACCAGGGCCTGGAGCGCAACTCGATGCCGGTAGGCGGCGGCACCATGGCCGAGCCGGGGCGCTGCAGCCCGGCGTCGACTTCGCTGGAGAAGGTGGCCACGATCTGGCCGATATAGCCCGAGGCGATCAGTGCGGTATTGGAGTTCGTGCCATCGACGAGGATCTGCAGCGGCGCCGAGGAACCCGCCTGCAGCCGGCGCTGGAACCCGGCATAGATGACCACGGCGACGACCGCGTGACCGCGGTCGATATCGCGCGTGACCTGTTCCTGGCTCGACGCATGGGCGACGACGCGAAAGCGCCCGCTCGCCGTGAAGCGGGAAATCAGGGCGCGGCTGGCCTGACTGTTGTCGAGGTCGAGCACGTCAGTGGCGACGTCGTGCACCGTGAAAGTCGCGGCGTAGCCGAAGATCAGGAGTTGGATCACCAGCGGCAGCACCAGCCGCATGAGCAGCCAGCGATCGCGCCGCAGCTGCAGGAACTCCTTGACCAGCATGGAACCGAGACGATCGAGCATGGCATCAATCGAGGCGCTTATGGAAGGCGCGCGATGCCATGGTTCCGATGGCAACGGCGAACACGCTCAGCGCCAGCAGCGGCAGCCAGAGATCGCCCAGCGAACTGCCCTTCAGGAAAATCGAGCGCAACAGTGTGACGTAGTAGCGCGGGTAGACCAGGTAGGTGATGGCCTGAATCGCCCTGGGCATCTGGTCGATGGGGAAGGTATAGCCCGACAGCAGGGTCGTCGGCAGCATCGTGATGAGC